>CAVIGZ010000005.1:0-68488 GCA_963642565.1 Bacteroidaceae bacterium
GACACATCGTCTTCTGCATCTACGAGATGGTCACCGGACGCAAGCCGAGCGACAAATTCCTTGAGGCGGCGCAGATTGTCGGGATGTTCCTCCTTCTGCTGCTTATGGTCCTGGCCTTCGGGAACGACATAGCGAGGCTGGTCAAGTAACGGCGATTGATTTTCCCGAATTTTTTAAGTACCTTTACGTCAAAAGCATCCAAGTCTTATGAGAACCCTGTCAAAAATTGTCATCGGCGCGATGATCCTGACTGGCGCCGTCTCCTGCGGGAACAATGCGAAAGTCCTTCTTCCAAATGTCTCCGGCAAGGCCGGCGAGGTCATCATCGTCGTCGGCAAGGACAACTGGGAAGGGAACCTGGGCAACGAGATCGGAAGCCTTCTTGCGAGGGACTGCGAGTACCTGCCACAAAGGGAACCGCTGTACTCATTGGTCAACCTTTCGCCGGGAGCGTTCTCGGACATGTTCAAGCTTCACAGGAACATCGTGATCTTCAACATCGACTCCACCGTCACCAAACAGGGCGTGGTTTACAGGTCGAATGTCTGGGCGCGTCCCCAGTGCGTCATCCAGGTCAACGCGTCATGCGCGGACTCGGCGATAGTCGTCCTTGACCGCAACGGGGAGAACATCACCGGAGCCATCGAACAGGCCGAGAGGAACAGGGTCATAGCCAACACCTTGCTCTACGAGGAGGCCAAGCTTGGCGATGCCGTGGAGAAGATGATCGGCGGACGGGTCCACTTCCCGATAGGGTACAATCTAAAGAAGGTGACCGACGACTTCATCTGGATAGCGGACGAGAAGCAGTACAGCACGCAGGGGGTCTTCATCTACAAGTACCCGGCCACGGACAGGGAACCGTTCTCCGAGGAGAGCATCATCGCCAGACGCAACGCGTTCCTCAAGGAATATGTTCCCGCGACCGCAGAGAACTCCTACATGACCACCAGCGTGTTCGTCAAGCCGGGCATCAAGTTCCTCAAGTACCACAATCTGGATTTCGTCGAGACCAGAGGTCTTTGGGAGGTCTATAATGACTACATGGGCGGCCCGTTCGTCTCCCACTCCTTCTACAGCAGGGACGGCAAGGACATCATCGTGCTGGAGGCCTGGGTCTATGCCCCGAAATACGACAAGAGACAGTACCTGAGGCAGACAGAATCCCTTCTGTACTCATTCGAATGGGACGAGGATGGAGATGACGGCAACGGCAAGGACAAATAACTGAAGAACAATCGGAACAATTTCCGCGGTATTTTCTTTCTGATTCAAAAAATCATTATATTTGCATCTGAATTGACAAAGGAAGATTAACTGATTATATGGAGCCTCCCAGTTCTATTCTGACAGACAGCAAATCAAAGGCGGATCCCCGATCGGACGATCCGCTGTCGTGCGGCTTTCATGAACATCCATCATTGATTTACCCGAACCATCATAAGGTGCCGGGCGTTTTGTCATTTGTTTTTCCGAACTCATAAGTTATGGCACTATATCTCAAAAAAGAATTGGAAGAATCCAGATCCTTGATAGGGGTCTGGCAGATAACCGAGACAGAAGAAAGGCTTCGGGAGCTCGCCTCCGTTCCGTCTGACGAGATGGAGGAGATCTCGTTCATCAGCAACGAGTCCCTCCGCAAGCAGAGGCTTGCCGTAAGGGCCCTGCTTTGCGAACTGTTCGGAGAGAAAGTTTACCTCAGTCACCACGACAACGGCAAACCTTATCTTGAGAACAGTGTGACGAACATCAGCATCACACACACTAACAAGTATGTGGCTGTCATTCTCAATGACAACGAGGACGTCGGCATCGACATCGAGTCCCTGTCCCGGGACTTCTCCGCCGTGGAAAGCAAGGCTCTCTCCGAGGATGAGGTCGCGGATCTTGAGGAAGACAAGAGGAACGAGCAGCTGGCGATCTACTGGTGCGCCAAGGAAGCCATCTTCAAAAGACTATCGGCCTACAGGGTGAATTTCGCGGAACAGATCGAAGTCGAGCGCTTCCGTCCGAAGGGAGAGGGAGAGCTGGACGCCACCTTCATCCACAAGGACGGCTACGAGGAGGAGTTCGAGCTTGAATACATCACCTTTGACAACCATGTCCTTGTCTGGGTTGTCGGCGAGGCCTGACCGATTCTTGATTAACTTAGAAAAAAAAGATGTCCTCAACAGCTTTGGTTATAGTCGCCGTCCTGGCGGTGGTATTACTTTACATCTTCTTCACACAGCGCGGTTTTGTCGCTTTGGAGGAAAAGATGAAGAACGCTTTCAGTCAGATCAACGTCCAGATGAAGTCAAGATGGGACGCTGTGACGAATCTGGTCGAGATGACCAGGCAATACACCAAGTACGAGCATGACACCCTTGCGGATGTTGTCTCCAAACGCAACGGTTCGGTGTCAAATGCCTCGGAACTCGCTGAAAGCGAGGCTTCGCTGCGTTCTGTCGTCGGCCGCCTGAACGTTGTGGCCGAACAGTACCCTCAGCTCGGGGCCAACACGGTCTTCGTCAAGACTATGGGCGACATCAAGGACTATGAGGAAAAAGTCCGCCTCAGCAGGATGGTTTTCAACGACTGCGTGACCAGAATGAACATGATGGTGCGCCAGTGGCCTTCCTCAATGGTGGCCGCAATGCTGCATTTCACGACCCGCGAACTCCTTCCCGAGGATCAGTCGGTTGTCAACGCACCTTCGGTCTCGGACATATTCAACAAGTAGGATCATGAGGAGGCTTCAGGCATTTTTCCTGGCCGCCATTCTTTCACTCGTCGCTGTTCCGCCATGCGCCGGCAGCGATGTTGACTCATTGAGAATCAACGTAGAACTGCGGGACGACGGTGCGGCGGTCGTGACCGAGACGTGGCGGATCGATGTCTCCGGAGACATCTCGGAATGGTTTCTTGTCGCGGACAACATGGGCCGGATGACAATCAGCGACCTTCAGGTCCATGATGAGACCGGCAATGACTATGTCAACGAAGGCGAGTGGAATGTAAACCGCAACCGTGCCCGTAAGGCAGGACGGTGCGGCCTCGTGACCAAATCTGACGGCTATGAGATTTGCTGGGGAGTGGGGAGTCCGGGCCGTCACACTTACACGGTCAGTTATCTGCTGACAGGTCTGGTCAAGGGACACGAGGACATGGACGGGTTCAACCACATGTTCGTCACACGCGGACTTGGATCCTCTCCTCAATCCATAACCCTGACAATCAGAAAACCCGGGCGGGAGTTCTCCACCGCGGACACCAAGGTCTGGGCGTTCGGATTCCGCGGTGAGATCCATGTGGAGGACGGTACCGTGGTCGCCCGTACCACAGAGCCGTTCACCACTCAAAGCGCCCTGATCGCAATGGTCGGCTTTGAGAAAGGCCTGTTCCATCCGGCTCTGACAGAGAAAATGACTTTTGAAGAGGTCCGGGAGAGAGCGATGGAGGGCAGTGACTATTCAGTCCCCGATGAGGATGACTTTGACGACACTTTCTTCAGATGGGTAGGGATCCTGCTCTTTGGAGGGTTTGTCGCAGCCATTGTCGCCGGCATCAACCATCTGGTAAGGAAAGGCAAAAGGAAACGGGATCTTCTTGGAGGAGACCTGAGGCATGTGGCGTGGTTCAAGGATGCTCCTTTGAACGGCGATCTTAAGAAATCCGGAAATATTCTTCGCGCGTTCTCCGGCAACACGATGCGGGAGAGGCAGAACCTGATCGCCGCCTACATAACCCGGCTTTTCTACCGTGGAGCCTTCGAGATCATCCCTCAGCCCGGAAAATCAAAGCCTATGATGAGAATAAGGGATCTGAAGATTGACGATGTCGCCGATCCCCGTTCTGACGCAAGGCTTGAGTCAAGGCTCTACTCCTTCATCAAGGAGGCTGCCGGGGAGGACGGAATCCTTCAGAGGAACGAGCTTCAGCGTTGGGCCGACCGTCACGGGGAGGAACTCTATGATTGGGGACAGGATGTCTGGAACGGTGTCACAATCTGGACAATGAAGCCGGAGGAGGCGCGCCAGGTCTTCGGTCTCAGGAGATACCTGAAGGATTTCACCATGATCAAAGACAGAGGCGTGGTTGAGGTCAAGCTTTGGAACAATTATCTGATTTTCGCCTCCCTTTATGGGATCGCGGATCAGGTGATGAAGGATTTCCGCAAAGTCTGCCCGGAATACTTCACCCTTTCCTCCGCGGCGGAGCTGCTTGACGACGACATGACCATGTTGGTTGTCTGGAACATGATAAACATGACCTCCCGCAATTTCAACACGGCGGCCAGCACTTATGAGGCTTCCCGTTCCGGCGATCCGGGTCCGTCCTGGAGCGGCGGAGGCGGCATGTCTTCCTGGGGCGGTGGCGGAGGCTTCTCCGGCGGCGGTTTCGGAGGTGGTGGACGTTAATGTTTTCCACACACGGTTCCACTCCGGTCGCTGAACCTGCCGAAACGTGAGTACGTGTCGCAGGGCATAAAATTAGCAGAATATTCTCTTATTATTTGTTATTTTTGCAGCGATAAGAAACATGAAAAAAAATAAACTGCGTCAGATTTGTCTTTTATTTTTCGAGTGTGGATTTCTTTTGGAAGAAGGAGTGTACCGGATGTACGCAGCTGATGAGAAAAGGAATATAGGCCGAAAAGAATGAAAAAGATGAGGCAGGTTATTTTGGGAAGGTTTCTAAAGCCCGAATATTAAGAGTATGAATGCAAACAGGCTGGTTTTGACGGTTCTGACCGGGATGCTTCTGGCGTCCTGTCCGGCATATTCACAAAACAGGAATTCCGGGAAAACGGTTGACGAGGGGTTGATTGACGCTGTCGCCGCAATGGATGACCGGCAGTACGGGAAAGCCGGGGAAATGCTCGTCAGGATAACCGCCGCCGCACCGGAGAATGACGCGGCTTTCTATTATCTCGGACTGTGCCGCTTGTACACCAATGACATTGACGGGGCGAAGGAGGCGTTAAAAAAGGCGGCGGAACTGGATCCGTCGAACTTCTGGTACAAGGAGAGACTCGCGCGGACATATTCATTGACAGGAGAGGATGATCTGACTGTCGCGACCTACGAGGAACTGCTGAAAGATTTCCCGAAGAAGAATGATCTCTACTTCACTCTGGTCAACCTCTACCTCAAGCAGAACCGGTACGACAAGGCAATGGAGGCGTTGGATCAGATCGAGGCGGTCTTCGGCAAGAGCGAGAACGTGACGGCGACGAAGTACGACATCCTTCTGAGGCAGAACAAGCCGCTGGAGGCGCTCAAGATCCTTGAGGACTACAACAAGGAGTTCTCCTCGCCATATGTGCTGACGAAGCTCGGAGACCATTCGATGGCCGAGTACAAGGACACCGCCGCTCTCGCCTACTACAAGGAGGCCCTTGACCTTCAGAACGGCTACATGCCGGCGCTGCTGGGCGAATCGGAGGTTTACAGAACCCGCGGGAACTTTCCGGAATTCTTCCGGACACTGAATGCTTTCGTGGCCGATGACCAGACCGATGTGCAGGCGAAGACGCAGTACCTGAACATGCTTGTGACACGTACCGACCCGCGGTTCATCCAAAGCGTGAGACCTCAGATCGACACCCTGTACGACAAGCTCGCGCAGTGCCATCCGACCGACAGCGCGGCCCTCATGGCATCGGGGCTTTACTGGTACTCCACCGAAAGACAAACCAAGGCAAAGGCCTTGATCCACAAGAACATGACCTTGCATCCGGACAATCTCGGAGCCACGGCCGGCTACGTGCAGCTTCTTGGCTACATGAAAGACTGGGATGGCCTCGAAGCCGCCTGTGACAGCGCCTTGGTCAGGTTCCCGAAGGAGACGGCGTTCCTGGACATGAAGAACGTGGCGTGCTACAACAGGAAAGACTGGCAGGGAATCATCGACAACAACCGTAGAATCATCAGTATTGCTCAGGGAGACACTTCGGTCACGATCCCGGCGCTCTCGTCCATAGGAGACATGTACCACGAGCTCGGGCGCGAGAAGGAGGCCTTCAAGGTCTATGCCCGGGTGCTGAAACTGGACCCGGACTACGCTCCGGCCCTCAACAACTACGCCTACTACCTGTCACTCAAAGGCATCAAGCTCAAGAAAGCCTGCGCCATGAGCAGGAAGACGGTGGACAAGGAGCCGGACAATCCGACCTACCTCGACACCTACGGATGGATCCTCCATCTGCTCGGAAGGGACAAGGAGGCGAAGGCCCAGTTCAAGCATGCGATGCTTTACGGAGCCAAGGAAAGCGCCACATGCCTGGAACATTACGCCATTGTGCTTGAGGCTCTTGGCGAGACAGACCTTGCGAAAGTCTATAGGACGCAGGCGGAGAACAAAAAGGCGGAGGGCAAGGAATGAGACGCTTCGCCGGAATATTCTTGACCATTCTGGCTGTCTTTGCCTGGCAGATCCCGGCATATTCCCAGGACACACGGTCGCAGGAAGCCCGCAAGGCGCGTCTTCAGAAGGAGATCGCCATCCTTGACGGTCAGCTTAAAAGCAACGCCGCCCAAAGCGCGGGCGCGCTGAGCCGTCTCAACCTGATCAGCGGCAAGGTGGCGTCCAGGAAGAAGCTCATCGCCGAAAGCGACAGGGAGATTTCCGAATATTCCAGATCAATAGCCGCAAAGGAGAAGGAGATCGCCCTCATGCAGATCCGCCTGGACACATTGTCGAATCATTACGCCCGCCTTATGCGCGGAGCCTACGTGAACCGCAGCGCCAAGATCTGGTACATGTACATCCTCGCCAGCGATGACATCGGACAGGCGTTCAGACGCTACGGCTACCTGCGGGACCTGTCCAAACAGATGAACTCCCAGGCTTCGAAGATCATCGACGCGCGGAAGGAATTGGAAAGGGAAAGCGAGGCCTTGGCGGAGATGAAGCGTGAGGCCGAATCCGTCAGGGCGTCGAGAGTGAGCGAGATGAGCAAACTCAGGGCGGAGGAGGACGATTCCCGGAAGCTTGTCAACCAGCTGAAGAAGAACAAGAAGAAGTACCAGCAGGATCTTTCGCGGAAGCGGCGTGAGATGGACGCCCTCAACAGGGAGATCGAGCGGATCATCCGCGAGGCCACCGAGGGAAAGGCATCCGGGGTGTCCGGGGAAGGCAAACCGACCGTCAAGCGCAAGCCGATCGACTACACCCTCGCCAAGAAGTTCGAGGCGAACAAGGGCAAGCTCCCGTGGCCTGCTGACGGGCCGGTCGTGGATCATTTCGGGCAGCGTTTCCATCCAGTCTACACCAATCTCAAACTTCCGTTCAACAACGGCGTGACGATCGCCCTATCCGCCGGAACCGAGATCAAGGCTGTGTTTGACGGAGAAGTGAAGCAGATCGTGGTCATGCCGGGCTACAACAAGTGCGTGCTCGTGCAGCATGGCAACTATTTCTCCTTCTACTGCAAATTAGGCACTGTAAGCGTCAAGGCCGGAGACAAGGTGACGACGGGGCAGACCGTCGGGGCCGTGGACACGATCGGCGGGGAGACGCAGCTGCATTTCCAGATCTGGTCGGGACGCACTCCGCAGAATCCGGAGATCTGGCTGAGACCGTAAATCCATGAATATGAAACACGAGATCATCATAAAAGACCTGCAGGACATCGACAGGGCGGCGGACGAATTCCTTTCCGGGGTGAAAGGGCATGACGTTCTTGCGTTCTACGCTCCGATGGGGGCCGGCAAGACGACTTTCACGACGGCGATCTGCCGGCGGCTCGGAGTGCGGGAGGATGCGGTCAGCTCACCGACGTTCGCGATCGTCAACGAGTACCGCACCGCCTCCGGCGAGCCGATGTACCATTTTGATTTCTACCGCATCACCAAGACCTCCGAGGCGCTGGACATCGGTTTTTACGACTATGTTGACAGCGGGTGCCTCTGCATCATGGAATGGCCGGAGAACATCGAGGAGATTCTTCCCGAGGAGACGCTCCGGATCCGCATCACGGTCAACCCGGACGAGTCCCGGACCGTTTCCTGGGAGGATTAGGCGAAAGTCTCAAGGTTGAGACGGTCGAGGAAGCGGTAGGAGGCGGCCTCGCGGAGATATTCAGGCCTTATGTCGCCCGACATCTCAAGGTCGGCGATGGTTCTGGCGACTTTCAGGATTCTTGAATAGGCACGGGCAGACAGTCCCAGACGGCCTATAAGCAGTTCCATCACCCTGCGGCACTCATCATCCAGCGGACAATGCTTCTCCAGCAGACGGTTGTTCATCTCCGAGTTTGTGAATATCCCCTCCCCGGCGAACCGCTGCTTCTGAAGGGTTCTCGCCTTGAGGACACGCCGGGCGACAACCTCGCTTGACTCTCCCTTCTTGCGACCGACAAGTTTCACCGGGTCAACAGGATGAAGCCATAACTGGATGTCGATCCTGTCCATGACCGGGCCGGAAAGTCTGGACAGATAGTTCAGTCTCTGGCCCGGGGTGCAGCGGCACCTGTCCCCTTCCCCGTAGTAGCCGCAAGGACAGGGATTCGATGCCGCCACAAGCATGAACGAGGCGGGATATTCCAGTTTGGAGCGGAGCCTTGAGATTGTAACTTTCCTGTCCTCCATCGGCCCGCGCAAGGCCTCCAGAACGGATTTAGGCATCTGCCCGTATTCATCCAGAAAGAGGATCCCGTTTTCGGCGAGGGTCACCTCTCCGGGACGGATGTCCGCTCCGGCACCGCCTCCGATGACCGCCGGCAGGGACGCACTGTAGTGAGGGGCGCGGAAAGGCCGTGTACGGATGAGACCGATCCCGGAGCCTTTCATTCCGGCCACTGAATAGATCTTGCTTGTGACAACCGCCTCTTCGGTTGTCATCGGAGGCAGTATTCCAGCCATCGCCTTCGCCAGGGAGCTCTTGCCGCTTCCCGGCGGCCCGACCATGATGATGTTGTGTCCTCCGGCGGCCGCGATCTCCACTCCCCTCTTGGCGCCCTCCTGACCGATGATCTCCGAAAAATCAATCACATCATGACCGGCAGCCTTGCCGCTGCGCCGCGCCTCGCCGGTAAGTTTTCTGTAAAGCCGCGTGTTCCAGACCAAAAGGTCACTGCAATCCTCCCGTCCCTCAAGAATCCTGATGACATCCCCCAGAGTCTCCACCCCGAAAATCGACAGATTATCGCATTCGGTGGCCTCCAGCGCCGAACGAAGCGGAATGATGCATCCGGATATTCCCATGCCAGCCGCAAGATCGGCGAACGGCAATGCGCCCTGAACCTCCCTGACGGAACCGTCCAGTCCCAGCTCTCCCATTATGAGATACCTGTCCAGCCCCGGAAAACGCTTCTGCTCCGACGCCGCAAGGATGCCGATGGCGATCGGCAGATCGTAGCCGCTGCCGTTCTTCCGCACATCCGCGGGAGCCAGATTGATCACTATCTTCTTTCCCGGAATCCTGAAACCCAACGACTGCAGGGCCGTGACAGTCCTCAGAAGACTTTCCTTGACCGCAACATCCGCCAATCCGACCAGATGAATCCCTATTCCATGCGTTATGTCCACCTCCACGGTGACGGGGACCGCCTCAATGCCTACGCACTTCGCCCCTATGATGTCAACCAACATAGCCAGAGTTCTTTTTGCACTCCGGCAAAGATGCGGCTTAAAAACATAAATTTTCAAAAGAAACAAAAAATCCGTCAAAAGAAACAGAAATATTTTTTCTTATGGCGGTTCACGGTTTCCACGCCGTCAGGAAGTGTCAATTTATTGTTACAGCGACATGTTTGACACGGTTTTTGATTATCTTTGAGGGTTTTGCTTTAAGAAGCTGAGGAAATGGACAAGAATGAGATAACGCTGTTCTGCGTCAATGACGGCAGAAACCACAAGATTGTGAAAGGACAGGATCTGAAAGCGCTTTCGGACAAATTCTGCCCGAGTGTCACGGATCGGAAGACAGGGCAGAGGTACGATGTGCTGGCTGCGCTGGTGGACAACAAGCTGAAGGAGTTGAGTTTCACGCCGGACAACCTGCACAGGGTCGAGTTCATCGGCTACAACCATCCGGACGGAAGACGAAGCTACGTGCGTTCGCTGTGTTTCGTGCTTCAGAACGCAGTGAGGGAACTCTATCCGGACAAGGTGCTGGTGATCGACCACTCGCTTCCGAGCGGGCTTTACTGCGAGATCATCGACAAAGGCAAGAACGAGGACGGACGTAACAAGACCCACTTCGTCACGGATGACGAGATTGACAGGATCAGGGAGAAGATGAGGGAGATCGTGTCGGGGGATCTGCCTTTCAGCAAAGTGAAGATGTTCTCCGAGGAAGCCGAAAGACTGTTCCTCGCCAACAACCAGCCGCAGAAAGCCGAACTTTCCAGAAGCCTCGGAACCTTCGTCTGCAGCGTCTATTATCTTGACGGCAAGGCGGACACTTTCCACGGGCCGCTGATTCCCTCTACCGGCTACCTCAAGGTGTTCGACATCAGCGGAGTGGGTGACGGATTCTGCCTGCAGTCACCGATGATGACGGACTTCGGCAAGGTGATGCCGATGAAGCGCCAGAGCAAGATCGCGGCGACGCTCAAGGAATATTCCGACTGGTGCGCCATCATCAACATCGAGAGCGTCGGCACGCTGAACAAGGCCGTGAGGGACGGAAAGGCGGTGAGTCTCATCAACATGGCCGAATCGCTTCACGAAAGGAACTACGCCGGGATAGCCGACAGAATCTACGCAGAGAGAGGCTCGAAAAGGATCGTGATGATCGCGGGACCTTCCTCCAGCGGGAAGACTTCATCCTCACTCAGGATAGCTCTCCAGTGCAAGGTACTGGGACTCAACCCTAAAGTCATCGAACTGGACAACTATTTCGTGGACCGGGAAAGGACTCCGAAGGACGAGGACGGCAACTATGATTTCGAGTCTCTGCACGCCATGGATCTCGGATTTCTGAACAAACAGCTCAACGAACTTCTGGACGGCAGGGAGGTCGAGATTCCGCATTTCGACTTCAAGAGCGGGCGGAGAGTTCTCGAGGGCGGCAGACTGCGCCTTGAGGACAAGGACATCCTGATCATGGAAGGCATCCACGCCCTGAATCCGGAGATGACCTCCGCGGTTGACAATTCCAGGATATTCAGAGTCTATGTCTCGGCCCTGACCTCGCTCAACATCGACGAGAACAACAACATGTCCACTTCAGACAACCGTCTGCTGCGCAGAATCGTGCGTGACAACCGCGTCAGGGGCATCACCCCGGAGGAGACGATCATGAGATGGAACAGCGTGCGCCGCGGGGAAAGCCGGAACATATTCCCGTTCCAGGAGAATGCCGACGTGCTGTTCAACTCAGCCCTGATCTTCGAGCTTCCGATGCTGAAATACTACGCCGAACCGCTTCTGCGCAGAATCTCGCCAAACTCCCCGGCCTACGCCGAGGCCGTGCGGCTGCTCAAGTTTCTGGACTACATCGTGGCCCTCCAGCCGGGCGAGATCTCGGCGATCCCTCCTACCTCAATCATGCGGGAGTTCATCGGCGGCCAGACCTTGACAAGAGACTAGAAGAGACTAGATTATTTCTATATCAGCGGTTTTGATCCAACCCTGACGACCGTCCGCAAGGGTGATGTTCTTCCAAGCCCCCACCTCATCAAGGATCTTGACCTTGGTCCCCTCGTGGATCACGAACAGATCCTTGGAGGAACCGGAGGACGGAGAGCTCTTCACCGAGGACACCGGTGACATCACAATAGCGGTGTCCGTCTTCACACTGTCGGATTTCTGCCAGACAGAAAAACTCAACGCTCCGGCGGAAAGCAGCAGAAGCACGATTCCGCAATAGAATCCGGCGCGTCTTCTGCCGGCTGACGAACCCAGCAGGAACAAAAGCCCCATCATCAGGGCTGCGGCAAGCAGCACAAGGAACATCACCGCCCAGACATTGGAATCCATCGCATAGCAGACCTTCCGGGCCACACTCTTGAGAATGAACTCCGGCACCGGCTCTATCTTGTCCTGCACGAAACCGCCCATGAACTCCAGATTGTAACGCGCGTCCGAATATGACGGATCAAGCCTCAAGGCTCTCTCATAGTTCAAAACCGCCTTCGGATAGTTGCCCTGCTTGAACCAGGCGTTGCCGAGGTTGTAGTATAACTTGGCGGACTTCTGCCCGGACTCTTCAATAGCGGTCCACGCCGCCGAGGCGTCAGCGAACTTCCCGTCAGTGTAGGCCTGTACGCCCGCCGTCCAGAGGGAGTCCGGATCCTGCGTCCGGGCATTCATGGAAAATCCGAGAGACAGGAGCAAAGCCACAACCGTAGCGACCTTTCTCAATGACTTTCCGCCGGTTTTGAGACCAGAATCAATTGACGAGATCACCTTCAGAGCGTCATCGTAGTGGGACCTCATGGCCTCGTTGCCTCCGTCCGGTGAATAACGGGCGAACTCGCAGGCATCCAACAGGTCGGTGAAAGCCCTCGTCCGCTCCTCACCCACACCGCCATCAGTGAGGGCGGAAGCTATGTTCTCCTTGCTTATCTCAGACATGTCCATGTTCAATTTGTCGGAAACAAATCCGATAAGAGCCTTGTGAAGTTCCTCATAGAAAGCCGTGTAGAGATTCTTGTCAAGATACTCTCCGGCCCGGGCGAGACGCTTCTTCGCCATCTTTGTGGCGCGGCGGTTCTTCGTGCCGGCAACATCGGCCCTCATCGCGGCCACCTTCCTGAAAGCAAGATAAACCGAAACGGCTCCGACAACCAGCAGAACCAGCAGAACCCAGAAGAGTGCCGACCCGACGAAGAACGACCCCGATCCGGAAAGATCCGGCTTCCCGGTGAATATGAACCTGATGTCGTCAGCGAGACTCTTCACGTCCTTCCTCTCCACTCCTGAGCCGCCCGTCGCCGCCGGAGCGGAATCCCCTCCTTTCCCCTTGGCCACCTTGATGTGCAACGGCTCCGTCTTGAGAGTCACGTATTTGCCGGCATTGACATCGTAGTAGGAATATTCAACCGGCCCGATCGTGAAATCCCCGTGGCTTCTCGGTATGAAAGGATACTCAAATGACTTGCTGCCGGATGTGCCTCCCGTGCTTTTGTCCGTGTTCTCGGTGATCTTGGTGTCATAGACCTCGAAGTCCGGCGGGAAACTGACTTTCGGTTCCTCCAGAAGCGCCACGTTCCCGCGGCCTGAGACCGTGATGACCAGCGAGGCGGCGTCGTGGGTCTTGAGGTTGTCCGTTGAGAGACGGGCGGATATTCCGAAATTGCCCACACCTCCGCCGAATGAAGCCGGCTGTCCGGCCGGAAGCGGATTGACCTTCACCCTCACAGTCGGAGTGGCCACCCTTTTGCGGACTGTTCTGTACTCATCCTGAAAGAATCTGTCGAAGAGACTGCTTGAAGCCGGCGCCGTGGTCCGGATGTTGACAAGGCAGACCAGTTCGGCAGGATCGATGGTGATGGTTCCGGACTGCTGGGGAATCAACACGTAGGTCCTGAGTACGGCGGTGTTGTAGATCTTGTCATCCAGACTCTCCCGCTTGAATTCGATGTTGCTCGGGACATAAGTCTCCTGACTCCAGAAGCCATTGAATGTCGGGAGTTTGGCGTTCTCGAACCCGACCACGTTAGCTCTCTGGTAAATCTTGAGAGTTGCGGTGACCGGTTCTCCGATGACCACTTCCGAACGGCTGAGTGACAGTCTCATGAACAGATCGTCAGCCGGGATCTCGCCCGAAGTCGAGGGGGACGGACGTCCGCCGCCGGACTGGCTTCCGCCGTTTCCTCCCTGGCCCGAAGACGGCGAAGAGGAGGACGCACCGTCGCTCACAACCTGGATGGAGGTCTGCGACGAGGTGATTCCGGATCCGGAAAGCATCGCCGAGGCCGCGGGGAGCTGGAATGTTCCTGTCGCCTTAGGGATCAGGATGTAGGTGAATGTTGTCTGGTGGGAAGACGAAGTCTTTCCGTTGATGACCTGAAAGCTGGAACTGGAACCTCTCTGCGGTCCCCAGACCAGTTGGAAATCATCCCCGGACGACCACTGGAAATCCGTAGGGGTCTTCTCGCCTTCTATTATGAAAGTAACATTGAACTGCTCGTTCACAGCGACGACATCCGGTGCCTCAACCCTGATGGCATTCTGGGCGGAGGTCTGAAAAATTGCCATGAGCAGAAAAGCTGCAATGTAAAACAATCTATTCATATTCACACTTTTACCAATTCTTCTCCTTCTGACGGGATTTAAGCAGAGCCGCCTTCTCCTTGTTGACCTTGTCCTGGGTTTCCTTTTCTTTGGCCTGAACCGCCTTCAGCATCTGCTGGGCCTGTTGAGGAGAAATCTTCGCATCTCCCTGCCCCTCCCCTTGCCGAGGCTGAGGCTGATCGCCCTGATTCTGATCGTTGTTCTGACTCTGATCCTGATTGTTGTCCTGATTCTGATCGTTATTGTTCCGGTCGTTATCCTGATTCTGGTTCTGATCCTGATTCTGATTCTGCTGGCCGCCTCCGCCGCCATCGTTCTTCAGCATCTGCTTGGCGTAGGCGTAGTTCTCCTTGGCGTCCAGATCATCCGGATTCCGAAGGAGAGACTCCCTGTAGGCATCCACGGCGGTTTTCCAGTCTTTCTTCTGAACGGCGACATTGCCCAGATTATAGTAGTAATCCGCGGAACCAGACGACACTGAAGCCGCATCCTTCAACCTTTCCAAGGATTTCCCAGCCTCATCGAAACTGCCCTCGCGGTAAAGCGCGCCGGCCAGGTTGTAATTGGCGGCGAACGACGAGGAGTCCTTCACCAGAGCCTTACGGTACTCTATGTCGGCGCTCTGCCAGTTTCCTTTCCTGAACTGACGGTTTCCCGCGCGGACCTCCTTACGGTCCGTCTGCGCCAGAGCCGCCGCACACGAGAGGGTCAGCAGGAGCGCTGTCAATGAACGTCTCAAAATAGTTGTCGCTCTCATCTCTTTTCCTCAAACAAATGTCTGCGCGGGCGTCTCTCCCCGACAAGCGTCTCAAGGGCGAAGAACGCCAGCGCTATTCCAAGAAAGTACATGAACTGCTCGTCATATTCCTCGAACACCACGGAGTCATATTCCTCATCCTCCATCCTGCGGATGTCGTCAATGATCGGAGTCAGACCGAACTCGTCGTTGCCGGCATGGACGTAGGCTCCTCCGCCGGCGGAAGCAATCTCCTTCAAGGTCTCCTCGTCAAGACGTGTCACGACAATGTTGCCGTCCTTGTCCTTCAAAAGTCCTCCGTCCATCGGAATCGGCTGTCCTTCAGAGGATCCGACACCGATCGTGTACACCTTGACCCCGGCCTCCGCAGCCTGTTTCGCAGCCGCGACGGCATCGTCCTCGTGGTTCTCGCCATCGGTGATCACGATGATCGCGCGGCTGTGCTCGCTCTGTGCGCTGAATCCGCGGACCGCCGTGTTGATCGCGTCTCCGATCGCCGTTCCCTGGACGGGGATGGATCCGGTCGAGATGGAGTTCAGAAACATCTTTGCGCTCACATAGTCAGAGGTGATCGGAAGCTGGACGAACGATGTGCCGGCGAACACGATCAGACCGATCCTGTCATCCTGAAGCTTGTCGGTGATTCTGGAAATCGCCAGTTTCGCCCTCTCCAGCCTGTCGGGGGAATAATCCTTCGCCAGCATGGAGTTGGACACATCCAACGCGATCATTATCTCGGCTCCCCTCGTCTTGTGTTCCTTCAGTTTCGCTCCGATCTGAGGTCTGGACAGGCCTATGGCAAAGAAGAAAAACGCCAAAGAGAACAAAACAGTTCTGACCCACAGTTTGCCGCGTGACCACGAAGGCATGAGTTCGCTCACAAGGGCCTCGTCTCCGAACCTGCGCAGACGGCGGCGCCTGTCCCACAGCCACAATCCCATTCCAAGGAAAAAGAACGGGATCAGCAGCATAAGCAAAAGATAATGCGGCGCGGCGAAAATTATCATGGCAACCTCCTCATCAACAGTTTAACAAGAGCCTCCAGCAACAGACAGACCAGGGCGGCCAGGGCGTAGGAGCCGAACAGTTCCTTGTAAACAGGGAAGCTGTCGATGGTCGTGCGCGCCTTCTCCATCTTGTTGATGTCCGAGTATATTTCCGCAAGTTTCGTGTTGTCGGTGGCCCTGAAATACTTCCCTCCAGTCATCGAAGCAATGCCGGAAAGCAGTTTCTCGTCAAGTTCCACCTTCACATTCTGCATCTGGACTCCCCACGGAGTCATCACCGGGTACGGAGCCTCTCCATTAGCCCCGACTCCGATCGTGTAAACCCTTATCCCATAGGTCTTGGCAATCTCGGCAGCGGTCTCGGGAGAGATCTCTCCGCAGTTGTTCACACCGTCTGTAAGCAGGATCACGACCCTGCTCTTCGCATCCGAATCCTTGATTCTGGCCACAGCCGTCGCAAGTCCGTTGCCGATGGCCGTACCGTCCTCGATCAGGTCCGTGGAGATCTCTTTCATAAGGTTGATCAGAGTGGCCCTGTCGGTCGTCAGCGGACACTGCGTGTAGCTTTCCCCGGCGAACACCACGATCCCCATCCTGTCGGAAGGCCTCTGGGCGATGAACTCGATGGCGATGTCCTTTGCCGCGCTGATCCGGTCCGGGGTGAAGTCCCTGGCCAGCATACTGGTCGAGACATCCATCGCAAGCACGATGTCGATCCCTTCGGTGTCAATCTTCTCTATCTTGGTGGAGGAACGGGGTCTCGCCACCGCCACGACAATCAGGGAAAGCGCCGCGATCCTCAGGGCAAAAGGAATATGCCTGACCACTCCCAGAACCGTCTTTCCGCCCTTCTTCCAAGGGGTCACGTCCGAGACTCTCAAATGCGGCCTCCTGTCCTTCAGTTCCACGTACAGATAGCGCAGAACCAGCAGGACCGGCACCGTCAGCAGCCAAAGCAATCCGGGATATTCAAAGAACATTACGCTTCTCCTCCTTCATTTTCAGCCGGGGATTTCGCCTCCGCCGCTTTCCGGGCAGCCTCTTCCTCGGCAAGTTGGGACTGATAGGTGACCGTCACGAAGCGCACCGCCGCAGGAAGCGCGGCCGCGTTCTCCTCATCCGAGGCCGAAGCCTTCGCGAACTTCACGAAATCAGCGGTCTCAAACAGAGTCTTCATCTCCTCGTAAAGGTCGGCGGGAACACCTGAGGACTTGAGGTCCTTGAAGATCTCAGCGGTCGTCATCTCCATCGCGTCGATGCCGTAACGGGCGTCGATATATTCCCTCAACGTGTCCGTGATCCCGGAATAGTAGATCTTCTGCTTTTCAGGCGCCCAATATTTATCGCCACGGTAATGGTCCAGTTTCCGCAAGGCCACCAGATAAGGCGGATCCTGACGGGCCGCATCCTCTCCTTTCCCGCGTCTTGAGGCGACTGCCTTCCGGATAAGGAAAATCAGGACCGCCAGCAACAGGAGCCCTCCGAGGTAAGGCAGGACTTCCGAAAACTTCAACGGGTAGCGGATCTGCCCCTTGATGTCGTGGATCTGATAGGTCGTCGTGTCCACCGGCATCGTAAAGATGTCGAGTGTTCTGGAAGCGAACACCAGTGTGTCGATCCTGCCGGCACCGGAAGCCATCGCCACGGAAAGCGGCAGGAGTTCGTAGCTTCCCTCGTCGAAGGATGTCACGACCATCGACATGTCGATGTCGTACAACTTCGGTCCGTTCTTTCCGCCCAGCACCCTGACAGTGTCGGCCTTCAAGGGGCTGACAATCTCCACGCTGTCCATGAAGCCTTTGGAAAAATCAGGCAGGGCGAACCGGGTCCCCTCCGCCACTTCCCTGAGCCGGAAACCGTAACGGAACTGGTCACCGATCAGAGCGGTGTCCCGTTTCTGCAACGGCTCCAGAAAAGAATCCTCGGATCTTGTCAGAATTCCTTTGTCCGGTTGAGTCCGCTGTGCGGAGACCACGGCTGAAACAAGCGCGGCTCCCAAAAACAACATCACGTGAATCAATCTCTTCATCTCTATCTTCTCCCGAAAAATGTCATCAGACCTTTGACATAGTCCTGATTGGTCGCGATGTCCACAGAGTCAATCTTGTAGCGGTTGAACAGCCTCCTCTCCCCATCCTCGACGGCTCCGAACCATCTGGAATATTCAGATCTCGTCTTTCTGCCGGAAGTGTTGATCCAGGCAGACTCTCCGGTCTCGGAATCCTTGACGTGGACCAGCCCGACATCCGGGATCGTCCTCTCGCGCGGGTCATGTACCTTGATGACGGAAATGTCGTGGCGGTTACAGGCCACCTTCAAGGCATCCTCGTAGCGGGGCGAGCCGTCAGGATTGGCGTCCAGCATGTCGGAAAGCACGAAAGCCGTGCATTTCTTCTTCATGGCGTTCGTCAGGTACCGCAGGGCCTGACCTACATCGGTTCCGTTCGACTTCGGCCTGAGCTCGATGATCTCGCGGATGATGTGAAGCAGATGGCTGCGCCCTTTCTTCGGCGGGATGAACTCCTCGACCCTGTCACTGAAGAAAAGCGCCCCGACCTTGTCATTGTTGATTATGGCCGAGAAACTCAGCACCGCCGCGATCTCCGCGATCAGATCCCTCTTCGTCATCCCGCTCGTCCCGAAAAGGCCGGAACGGCTGATGTCGATCAGAAGGACGACCGTCATTTCCCTCTCCTCCTCGAAGACCTTGACGTACGGAGAGCGAAGACGCGCGGTCACGTTCCAGTCCATAGAGCGCACATCGTCTCCGTACTGGTACTCACGCACTTCGCTGAAGGCCATTCCGCGGCCTTTGAAAGCACTGTGATACTCACCGGCAAAGATCTGGTGGGACAGAGCCCTGGTGCGGATCTCTATCTTGCGGACCTTGCGCAGGAGTTCATTGGCCGAGGAATTAGCTGACATATTCAAAACGTCTGATCAGAATCATGTTACGGAACCTGAACGGCGTTGATCACCTCGGCGATGATCTGTTCGGTCGTGACGTTCTCCGCCTCGGCCTCGTAGGTCAGACCGATCCTGTGGCGCAGGACCTCGTTGCAGACGGCCCGCACATCCTCAGGGATCACATAGCCTCTTCTCTTGATGAAAGCGTAGGCCTTGGAAGCCATTGACAATGAGATGCTGGCACGCGGCGAGGCTCCGAATGAGATAAGATCCTTGATCTTCCCGAGGCCATAGTCGTCCGGAGTACGCGTGGCATAGACGATGTCCACGATGTATCTCTCGATCTTCTCGTCCATGTAAACATCCCTCACGACGCTTCTGGCACGCACGATGTCCTCAGGCTTGATCACCGGACTGACCGTCGGGAACTCCCCGGAATTGTTCATCCTGATGATCTGCCTTTCCTCCTCTTTCTTGGGATAGCTTACGATGACCTTCAGCATGAAACGGTCCACCTGAGCCTCAGGAAGCGGATAGGTCCCCTCCTGCTCGACAGGGTTCTGGGTCGCCATCACGAGGAACGGCTCAGGAAGCTTGAACGTCCGGTCTCCGATCGTCACCTGACGCTCCTGCATCGCCTCCAGAAGAGCGGACTGCACCTTCGCCGGGCTGCGGTTGATCTCATCCGCCAGCACGAAGTTCGCGAAGACAGGCCCCTTGTGCACCTCGAAAGACTCATCTTTCTGTGAATATATCATAGTACCGATGAGGTCGGCCGGCAGAAGGTCCGGAGTGAACTGAATACGGCTGAACTTGGCGTCGATCGCCTTTGACAAGGTGCTGATCGCAAGGGTCTTCGCCAGTCCCGGAACACCTTCAAGAAGAATGTGCCCGTTGGCGAGAAGTCCGATCAGAAGGTTCTCCACCAGATGCTTCTGCCCGATGATGACCTTGCCCATCTCAAGGGACAGCATGTCCACGAAGGCGCTCTCCTTCTGGATCCTGTCGTTGAGTTCCTTGATGTTTACACTTTCCATTTTATACTGTTTTTTACTATTTTTGCAGTAAAACAATCTTACCAAAATGCGCTACCTCCTCACCCTTTCCTACGACGGCTCGTCATTCTGCGGCTGGCAGATTCAAAACCAAGCGGAAACTGTTCAGGAGTGTCTTCAGAATGCTCTTTCGACTCTCTTGAAGGAGGACATTGCCGTCACGGGAGCGGGGAGGACGGACTCGAAGGTGAACGCGGTCAATTATGTCGCCCACTTTGAGACCTCCCGTCCGGACATTGACGCAAGCGCGGTTGGCTACAAAATAAATGCCATTTTACCCGCCGGAATCAAGGTGCATTCAATCGAGCCTTGCGCCCCGGAATTCCACGCAAGGTTCGACGCCAAGCAGCGGGAGTACAAGTACTTCATCCACCGCCGCAAGGATCCTTTCATCCGGAAATATTCCTGCCTCTACACCTTTCCGCTGGACGTGGAGAGGATGAACCGCGCGGCCCGCTCTCTTCTGGGGAAGCACGATTTCAGCTGCTTCGAGAAGGTCGGAAGCGACAACAAGACATCCGTCTGCACCGTCACGCTGGCCCGTTGGGAGGCATATTCCCCCGACCACGTGCGGATCATGGGCTACCCCGCCGAGGAGGACGACTACCTTGTCTTCACCATCCGTGCCGACCGCTTTTTAAGGAATATGGTCCGCGCCGTGGTAGGTTCCCTTCTTGAGGTAGGCCGCGGCAGGCGCGACGAGTCCTGGATCGCCGCCCTCACCCAAGGCGGCTCCCGTTCCAGCGCCGGCGAATCCGTCCCCGGCAACGCCCTTTTCCTCACCAAGGTTGAATATTGATGAGGTGGTCTCGCTTTTTTTGCGTACCTTTGTGGTTTGGTGGCGTGAAATGTGCGGTTGGCACGCCGGACTTGTTTGTAAATAATAAAAATGTAGGTTATAATTATGTTGTTCCAAGTTTTACAGGCCTTGGGCCTGGATTCAGCGGCGGCCGGGATGGCCGATGACATGGCACAGGCTGCCGCACCTGTGGCGGATCTCGCTCCACAGCAGGTAGAGCAGTCGTTCACCCTTATCGAGATGGCCACCAAGGGCGGCTGGCTGATGATCGTGCTGGCGGTTCTGTCAGTGATCGCGATCTACATATTCGGAAAGAAATGGTGGATGATCCATCAGGCCGGGCAGGTCGACAGGAACTTCATGCGCGACATACGCGACTATATTCATGAAGGGAAAGTGAAGTCGGCGGTCACGCTCTGCCAGAAGTACGACTCGCCTGTGGCGCGTCTTGTGGAGAAAGGGATCGAGCGCATAGGCAGACCTCTCGCGGACATCCAGACTTCGGTCGAGAACATGGGAAACGTCGAGGTCGCAAGGCTTGAGAAGGGGCTTCCGATGCTCGCCACCATCGCCGGAGGAGCGCCTATGATCGGATTCCTCGGCACGGTGCTGGGTATGGTGCAGGCCTTCTTCAACATGGCGAACGCCGGCAACAACATCGACATCACGCTGCTTTCGAGCGGCATCTACACCGCGATGATCACCACAGTCGGCGGTCTTATCGTCGGCATCCTCGCCTATTTCGGCTACAACTATCTGGTCTCCCAGATCTCCAACCTGATGCTCATGATGGAGAACGCGACCATCAATTTCATGGATCTTCTGCACGAACCTGCAGACAACGGGGAGGAGAAGTAGCAGATGGCATTCAAGAGAACCACAAAGGTTTTGTCGGAAACAGCGATGTCTTCGATGACTGACCTGGTGTTCCTGCTGCTGATCTTCTTCCTGATCACCTCGACGCTGGTCAATCCGAACGCGCTGAAACTCCTGCTCCCGAAGAGTACCGGACAGGTCTCCGCCAAGCCTACGGTCACTGTCTCGATCAAGGATTGGGGCGATGACACCTACACCTATCATCTCAACGGTGACGAGACTCCGGTGCAGTACTCCGAGTTGGAGGACGAGCTTGTGGATCTTCTTCAGACAGAGGAGGATCCGACATTCTCGATCTATTCGGACGAGAGCGTGCCGATCAAGGAGGTCGTGTCGCTGATGAACATCGCGAAACGAAACCACTACAAGGTGATCCTAGCGACGCAGCCCGAATGATGAAACCGTACCTTCGTGACAGAGAGAAAGAGGCCCGGGTCTCCACGTTGACAGGGATCGTGCTTACGGTCTCGGTCCATGTGCTTGCCTGCCTGCTTTGCGTGTTCACGGGGATGAAGTACATCTACCCGCCGCCACAGGAACAGACCTTCCTCATCGATTTCAGCGAGGATGAGGTCCGGCCGATAAAGCGGCAGAATAGGGGCCGGCAGCCTCAGGCCGAGGAGATCGACAGGACCAGGCCGGTCGAGCTGATCCAGAGGAGCGGGTCCCCTCACAAGTCCGACAGGGCGAACAAGACGGCGGAGGCGAAGCCGGATGACTTCGGGGATGTGGAGACGCCTGTGCAGAAAGAGGAGATCAACAGGAACGCCCTCTTCCCGGGAATGAGCAGGAAAGACTCCTCGAACGCTCCTCACGGAGCTTCGGATCCGAAGAATGAGTTCAAGGCGGGACATGCCAAAGGGAACACCTCAAGCGGAAAGACAGAGGGAGAGCCGAATGCCCGTCTGAAAGGCAGGAGCACGCTCGGGGCGATTCCGAGGCCGGCATATTCAGAGCAGGACTACGGAACGGTCGTGGTGGACATCTGGGTTGACAACTATGGAAACGTGACAAAGGCTGTCCCGGGAGGACAGGGAACGACAGTGAACAACTCCAAGCTTTGGGCCGCCGCGAGAGCCGCCGCCATGCAGACGCACTTCAACCAGAGTTCCGACGCACCGGCTCTGCAGCAGGGAACGATAACATACGTGTTTAAACTTCAATAGACAAACATTTCTATTTTTAATTATTTTTAATGGCGTGAGCCACAGACATTATGGAAGAAAATTTCAACGGTGGTCAGGAAGGCCACGAGGAGCGTAGGGATTACGCTGCGGAAGGATCAAAAACAGGCTATTCATCAGAAGGCAGGAAACTCAGGCCGAGAAAGAAGGTGGTGCCTGCCTCATCATCAGCTGACGGAGAGTACAAGCCGTACGACAACAGCCACAGGAGTTATTCCCGTGACAACCATAGCAGTTATGGCCAGCGCGGCGGTTATCAGAGCCGCGGAGGCTACGGCGGAAGAGGAGGACATTCATCGGACCGCGGAAGCTACGGAGACCGCAGCGGCGGTTATGGCCAACGCAGAAGCTACGGAGACAAAGCCGAGGGCGGAGAAAGAAGAACTTCATCTTACGGACAAAGCCGATCTTCATTCGGAGACAGGCCGTCCTACGGGCAGCACAGGAGCTATGGAAGCAACCGCAGCCGTGACGGAGAGGAAAGGAGGTCATCATACGGTCGCCCTTCATTCGGCGAGGGCCGCCCGTCTTACGGTGACAGGCCGTCTTACGGACAGCACAGAAGCTATGGCGGCAATTCAGGTGGAGAAGACAGGAGATCATCCTACGGGCATGGCCGTCCTTCATTCGGTGAAGGTCGTCCGTCTTACGGACAGCGCAGGAGCTATGGAGCGGGCCAGGAGGACGGAGAGAGAAGGCCGTCATTCTCAAGAAGGCCTGCGGACGGACACGGATTCGGTCCAAAACGCGGAGGTTTCTCCTCAGGAAGAGGTGCCGCACATTCCGGGCCGAAGAGATTCGGACGCAGAAACGAGCCGCATTTCACCGAGACCGATGAGGCGGGAATCAATCAGATGCTCTCAAGAAAGCCGCAGATTGACGCCGCTTTCTCGGACAACGACAACGTTCCTACACCTATAAAGGAAGAGATACGTCTCAACAAGTACATAGCCAATTCCGGAGTATGCTCGCGCCGCGAGGCTGACAACTTTATCCAGGCCGGCGTTGTGACCGTCAACGGGGAGGTTGTGACAGAACTCGGAACAAAGGTCAACGTCCTGAACGACGACATCCGCTTCAACGGCGAGAGGCTCAAGGGCGAGGAAAAGGTTTACATCGTGATGAACAAGCCCAAGGGTTTTGTCACCAGCGCGAGCGACCCGCACGCCGAGAAGACCGTCATGGATCTTCTCAAGGGCTGCAAGATCCGCGTGTTCCCTGTCGGAAGGCTTGACAAGAACACCACCGGTGTCCTGATGTTCACCAATGACGGCGAGATCGCCGAGCAGCTCACACACCCTTCCTACAACAAGAAGAAGATCTATCAGGTGATTCTCGACAAACCGCTTGAAGAGGCCGACAAGGAGAAGATCCTCTCCGAGGGTCTTGACCTCAACGACGGCAACATCAAGGCCGATGAGCTTGAGTACATCGACGCGGAGGACCACAGACGTCTCGGAATCGAGATCCACTCCGGCAAGAACAGGATCGTAAGAAGAATCTTCGAATCTCTCGGCTACGACGTGAAAGCGCTTGACAGGGTCTATTTCGCCGGTCTCACAAAGAAAGGCCTCAAGAAGGGCGAGTGGAGATACCTCAGCGAGGGCGAGGTGAATGTCCTCAAGATGGGGGCCTATGTCTAATCCGGAGAAGCACACGGAACACAGAGCCGGATTTGTCAACATCATCGGTAATCCGAATGTCGGCAAATCCACGCTCATGAATGCTCTGGTCGGCGAGAAACTGTCCATCGTCACGGCAAAGGCCCAGACCACCCGACACAGGATAATGGGAATCGTCAACACGGACGACTGCCAGATTGTCTATTCGGACACTCCAGGAATGCTCAAGCCGAACTACCGTCTGCAGGAGGACATGATGAAGTTCGTGGACGCCGCCATCGGCGACGCGGACATCATCCTCTACGTGACCGACGTGGTTGAGAAGAGCGACAAGAACAGCGAATATATTCAAAAACTCCAGAAGCTGGGCTGCCCGGTGGTGGTGGTGGTCAACAAGATCGACATCAGCGAGCAGCAGAAGGTGATGGATCTGATCGCCTGTTGGCAGGAGAAGCTTCCCGAGGCTGTCATCATTCCGGTGTCCGCCAAGGAGAGGTTCAACCTTGAGAGCGTGCTGAACGCCGTGATGAGCAGGCTTCCGGTCGCTCCTCCATGGTTCGACAAGGATCAGTTCACTGACAGGAACCTGCGTTTCTTCGCCTCCGAGATCATACGTGAGAAAATCCTGGAGAATTACAGCCAGGAGGTCCCTTACAGCTGCGAGGTGGCTGTGGAGGCCTTCAAGGAGGGCAGGGACAGGTACGAGATCAGTGCGGTCATCTATGTGACGCGCGACTCCCAGAAAGGCATCATAATCGGCAAGGGAGGCGCGGCGCTCAAGAAGACCGGCACGGCGGCAAGGCTGGAGATGGAGGATTTCTTTCAGAAAAGAGTCTTCCTTCAGCTTTTCGTAAAGGTCAATCCGAACTGGAGGGAGAACCGAAGGGAACTCAGGAAGTTCGGGTACGAGGAATAGGGAGCGTAACAGTGGCTACGTGACCGGTGAGAAAGATGAAAATGGCCGGAAAGGCCGCATAAGAAAAAAAGAGGAATTATTTTAAACAGCTTCTTGAATATGGCAAAGGACGACGAGTGGGATGACATCGGGACTCCGGAAGGAGACAACGGAGACGAAGATCTGAATGAGGAGCCGGTTGACGAGACATCGGATAAATCTTCAGGGAAATACGACAAGCTGCTCAGTTCCGACAGCAGGAAGTACAAACTCTCGGGAATGTTCAGGGACTGGTTCTTGGACTACTCCTCGTATGTCATTCTGCAAAGAGCGGTCCCTCACATCGTTGACGGTCTGAAGCCAGTTCAGCGACGGGTGCTTCATGCCATGTTCAGGATGGATGACGGAAGCTACACGAAGGTGGCCAACATCGTCGGACAGGCGATGCAGTACCACCCTCACGGCGACCAGTCCATCCTTGGAGCTCTCGTCCAGCTCGGCCAGAAAGGTCTGCTGATCGACTGCCAGGGAAACTGGGGCAACATCCTCACAGGCGACAGCAATGCAGCCCCGCGTTACATCGAGGCCCGCCTGAGCAAATTCGCCAAGGAGGTTGTCTTCGATCCTAAGATCACCCGTTGGATGACATCCTACGACGGACGCAATCAGGAGCCGACAGAGCTCCCTGTCCGCTTCCCGCTCCTGCTCGCGCAGGGTACGGAGGGAATCGCCGTCGGAATGGCCTCCAAGATCCTTCCCCACAACTTCAACGAACTGATCGACGCATCCGTCAGCATCCTTAAGGGCGAGGACTTCACGATCTACCCGGACTTCCCCACCGGCGGTTCCGCTGATTGCAGCAACTACAAGGACGGAGCCCGCGGCGGCAGCGTGAAAGTGCGCGCCAAAATCGACAAGATCGACAAGAACACGGTGGCGATCACCGAGATCCCTTACGGAAAGACCTCGCACATCCTCATCGACTCGATCCTCAAGGCCAAGGACAAAGGCAAGATCAAGATCAAGAAAATCGAGGACATGACCACGGAAAAGGTGGAGATTCTGATCCACCTCCCGAACGATGTGTCCCCGGACAAGACCATCGACGCCTTGTACGCCTTCACGGACTGCGAGTGCAACATCGCTCCGAACGCATGCGTCATTGTGGACAACAAGCCGCAGTTCCTCTCCGTCAAGGACATCCTGACCTACGACACTCTCCACACGAAGGATCTCCTCAAATGGCAGCTTGAGATCAGACTCGCCGAGCTTGAGGACCAATGGCACTACACCTCCCTCGAAAGGATCTTCTTCGAGAACAAGGTCTATAAGATCCTTGAGCAGAACCAGGCCAGTTGGGAGAAACAGCTGGAGGATGTGTTCTCCGAGATGAAGACCTATCAGGACATACTCCGCCGGGAGATCCTGATGGAGGACATCGGGAAACTCGTGGAGAAGCCCGTGCGCAAGATCTCCAAGTTCGACACCAAGGCCATCGACGAGAAGATCGCCGCCATCGAGGACGAGATGCGGACCGTCAAGGACAACATCGAACACATCACCGGGTACACCATCGACTGGTTCAGGGCACTCAAGACCAAATACGGCAAGCCTTTCGCGCGCCAGACCGAGATCACGGCCTTCGAGAGCATCGCCGTCTCCAAGGTGGTCAGCAACAACGCCAAGCTCTACGCCAACTACGAGGAGGGCTTCGTGGGGCTGAACCTCAAGAAGGACGACAACGGGACCTACATCTGCGACTGCTCGGACCTCTCCGAGATCATCGTCATCGGCAAGGACGGCAAATACCGCATCACCAAGGTCACGGACAAGGCGTTCTTCTGGAAGGATCTGCTCTACGTCGGAGTGTTCAACAGAGGCGACGGCAGGACCATCTACAACGTCATCTACCGCGAGGGCAAGAGCAGCGTCTCCTACGCCAAAAGGTTCGCCATCACCAGCGTGACGAGGGACAAGGACTACGACATCACCACGGGCGAGGAAGGGTCCAGGATCCTCTGGTTCACGGTCAATCACAACGGTGAGGCCGAGTCTGTACGGATCTACCTGCGTCCGCGTCCGAAGCTGAAGAAGACGCAGATTGAATATGATTTCTCCACCCTTGCCATCAAGGGCAAGACATCAAGAGGCAACCTGGTGTCCAAGAACCCTATAGCGAGGATTCAGCTGAAATCCAAGGGTGTCTCCACAATCGGCGGCAAGTACATCTGGTACGATGCTGACATCCAGAAACTCAATGACGAGCAACGAGGCCGGTGCCTCGGCGAGTTCGGCCCGGAGGACAAGGTTCTGGCGATCTTCAAGGACGGAACGTTCTACACGACCTCGTTCGACGTGTCGAACCGCTATCAGGGAGAGGTGATCCGGATCGAGAAGTTCGACCCGGACAAAACCTACACCGCCCTCTACTACGACGGAGCGGCCAAGGCGTTCTATGTCAAGAGGTTCAGCTTCATCCTCAGCGACAACACGCCGTTGTCGTTCATCGCTCCCGGCGCGAAGTCCTGTCTTGTGGACCTTTCCGAAGACAGGCATCCGCAGTTCCAGGTGATTTTCGGCGGGAAGTACGTACATCGTGATCCGGAGAACATCGACGCGGAGGAGTACATCGCCAAGAAAGGCTACTCGGCCAAAGGCAAGAAGTGCCATCAGTACGACCTCAAGGAAGTGAGATTCATCGAGCCTCTGCACAAGCCCGAGGATGACATCGAGGACGAACCTCTTGACATCATTGAACCGACAGAACGGCACTTCGACTCTCAGGACGTCTCCGTAACCTCCGAGCCGACAGGCGATGACGGCGAACAGACCGGGGCGGCCGATCTTCTCAGCTCCGGAGACATCCCCGATGTCGGGGACATCGATGAGCCTACGCTGTTCTGAGCATGAAGGACATCTCCCTCATAGGCTTTATGGGTTGCGGCAAGAGCAGTGTCGGAAAATGCCTTGCGGAGCTGCTCCCGGGATGCCGCCTAATCGATTTGGACACCTACATTGAGGGAAAGCAGGGCAGGAATATTCCCGAAATATTCAACGAATATGGCGAGGCGACTTTCCGTCGGATGGAGCATGAGGCTCTTGAGGAGATATTCAGCGACACTTCCCGTCCACGCACCATTCTTTCCCTCGGCGGAGGCACCGTGATTTCAGAAGAGTGCAGCCGCCTCGTAAGGGAAAATTCCGTCTGCTTTTACCTCCGCGCCACCACCGACACCCTCCTTGCCAACCTCGAAGGCCATTCCGAAGGCCGCCCGATGCTGAACGCAGCACGGACTGTCTGCCTCGATGCTTCGGCAGGCCCGGCAACCGACGAAGCGCACTGCATGGAAATCCACGGCGAACGGGAAACCCTCCGCAGCCGCATCGAATCCCTGATGCAAACCCGCGTCCCCAGGTACCTCGCCACCGCACACCGCACAATCGACACCGACGGCCGGACCTTCGACGAAACCGCCGCCCTGATCAAAGAGATCGTGCACACCGACTCATTGAATATCACCCAATAGAGGTTATCTTCAGTCGAAATCCATCCAAGGACAGCGCGGAGGAGACCAGCAACAACACCAACCTCATTACCATCTACAAGCTGCGCATCATCACAGCGACACTCAACGAGGGCTGGGAACCGCAGTTCGCCGCCCTGTATGCGAACTATCTTCTCGTCAGAAAGTAAGAGAATATACTCTTACCTTCGAAAATACCCGACACTGTAGACCCGCTCATGCTTTGTGGAGACCATTGGGGCATATCTCGGAAAATACCGTAACGAAATATGAAGAATTACAAAAATCAAAAGCCCTTCCATCTCCCAAATGAAGCCAGGATTATTCCAGTGCGAAATAAGAAATAAAGCAGTACCCATCGGCAAGTGGGGAAGAGCAGGGTGATGAGGGCAAGAAGCGTTTAGCTTTCCCGTTGAAACACCAAGATTGTAAATCCGATTGTCGTAATGACATGAGGTATATCAAAGGCCAATCACAAGTGATGGTTTCTCATTCCAGAATGGCTGAGATAACGTGTTTCTCCCCAAAAAGAACATTCCGGAAATCAAAACTGCCTGTGGAATAGAGAAACAGCGGAATTTTTGTATTTTTGTACGATTAGTTAGCGTTTAAAAAGTTGAAAAAAATCCTTCTTATCATAGATTACTCAATCGAATCAGACAGAGAACTTCTGAAAGGTCTTGTCCGCTACTCGAAAGAACATGGGGGATGGCTGTTCCACAAGATGCCATCGAACCTTGAGCAAGTGGCCAACGGATGGAAACACGTTATCGAATGGGCCGATCAATGGCAAACAGATGCCATCGTAGGTCATTGGCCATGGAAAGAAACAAAGCCTCTGACTTTCCTCAACATACCTGTAGTTCTGGAAAATCACAGAAAAAGAAGCAAGCGTTTCTCCAACCTGACCGGTGATTATTTCGGGACAGGTGTTATCGCAGCCAAGTTCTTTCTGAAAAAAAGGTACACAGACTTCGCCTACTTCGGGCTGAGGGGAATAATCTGGTCTGAAGAAAGACTTCAAGGCTACAAAAAAGAAATTGAAAGCAATGGAGGGCGTCTGCACGCAATGATGGTAACCAACGCTTTTGAGGAAAAGAGCCGAATCTTAAAGTGGCTTCATGCCCTCCCAAAGCCTATCGCCATGTTAGTCTGCAACGATGAACACGCCTTGTTTATTTCAGACCTCTGCAAAGTTGAAGATATTCCCATTCCCGACAAGATATCCCTTTTGGGAATAGACAATGACGAACTGCTGTGCCAGATATCCAATCCCCAGATATCATCCATATCCATCAATTCGGAGCAAGGTGGCTACAGGCTAGGGGAAATGCTCAACAAGCAGTTCGAAGCCAACGAAACCTGGCCTTTCAACATTCTGATCACCCCGGGAGAAATAATCGAGAGGGATTCAACGATGTCGCATAACATCAGGGATCCGTACGTTGACAGAATCGTAAAATACATTGACAACAACTTCGACCAATATATAACTTTGAAGCAGGTGTTTTCCCAAGCGCCCCTGTCAAGACGAAGCCTTGAAATCCGATTCAAAAAAGAAATGAACGGGATGACGGTGCACAAATACCTTACCTGGCGCAGAATGCACCGGTTCGCCCGAATCCTTGCGACTACCGACTATTCAGTGCAGGAGATTGCAGAAATGTGCGGGGAACTTAACTACCCGAACATCTCCAGAGCGTTCCGGAATCAATTCGGCTGCTCACCCCAACAATACCGTATGCTAAAAAAGAAAGAGCCTGACACCTGATGACTTCGCTGAATGATGATTTTTTTTCGCAAATTACGCAATTAAACTTTTGTTAAAACGATATCTTTGCGATAAGAGACACTCAGTTATGACAAAAAAACTCAACCTTCTGCTGTTCTTTTTAGTTTCGCTTTCCCTCCATGCTCAGGGGGGGGGTCTGCTGATACCACGACCGCAGTCCGTCACAGAGGTGGACGGTTTTTTTCTGTGGGATTCCCCCGCCAGACTTGTGTACAAGTTCAAGGATCCGCGTTTTGACTTGGTCAAAGAATACCTCGCCTCGCTGCCTGAAAGCCTTTTCAGCTTTACCGGCGGCAATAAAAATACGATAAAGTTAATTCAAGACGATTCCGGAAAGTTTTCTGACAAAGAGGCTTATAGATTGATTGTCAATCCGGGAGGAGTGGAAATCAGGGCGAGTTCCGCTGCGGGTATCTTTTATGGAATCCAAACTTTGCTGCAGCTGCGGGACAATGCCCCTGATGGGAGAATCCAGTGTATGTCAATCACGGACAGACCGGTTCTGGGCTATCGTGGCTTCATGTTGGACGTCTCACGGCATTTCTTTCCCAAGGAATTTATCTTCAAACAGATAGATATGCTCTCATCTGTCAAGATAAACGTGTTGCACTTACATCTTACTGACACCGGAGGATGGCGTGTCGAGATCAAGAAATATCCTCAGCTGACTCAAACGTCCTGGCGCACGGACAGCGACTGGAGACAGTGGATAAAAAACGGTGGAAAGTTTTGTGATGAAAGCGCCTCTGCCTATGGTGGGTATTATACGCAGGATGACATCAGGGAAATCATACATTACGCCGCCGTTCATCAGATGGAGGTGATTCCGGAAATAGATATCCCGGGACACAGCAGCGAGGTGCTCACCGTCATGCCGGAGCTTTTATGTCAAGGTAATCCGCATAAGGGTACCGCCGAGATGTGCCTGGGGAACGAGAAAGTCTATCGGTTCTGCGAGGATGTATTGGATGAGATCATTGACTTGTTCCCGTCCCGATATATTCACATTGGCGGGGATGAATGCGGCACTGCCGCCTGGTCTCAGTGTCCATTGTGTCAGGAGGTGATGAAAAAGGAGAATGTCCCGGATCCGAAACGGCTGCAGGCCAGGTTTACCAAGCGGATGGAGAGCTATGTGTCGGCCCGCGGAAAAACAATCATCGGTTGGGATGAGATGCTGGATGGGGAAATATCTCCGAAAGCGGTGATCATGTCATGGCATGAAGATGCGGAAGGCCGCAACAGAATCATATCAAGCGGTCACCCGATGATTATTTCATCAGAAGGACATTTCTACCTTGACTACTATCAGGACTACCCGGTGGTTGAGCCGATTTGCTTTGGTGGATTCACTCCGTTGAAAAAATCTTATGAGTTTGACCCTTTTGAAGATCTGTCAGGTGACGCCAGCCTTGTGATGGGGATGCAGTGCAATCTTTGGACTGAAGCCGTGGAAACTCCCGAACATGCGGAACATATGATGTACCCGAGAATCCTGGCCATGGCGGAAACAAGCTGGCATGGCTACGAAGGCAAGGATTACAGCGGCTTTAAACGGCGAGTGCTGAACTTCCAGCGGAAAATGGAACGGATGGGGTACACTCCTTTCGACATCAGCAATGAATTTGGAGCCAGGGAAGAAAGCGGCTTCCGTCTGACCTCTCTCTCAACCGGGAAACCGGTCACGTTCGCGACACATTGGTCCGAAGGATTCCCGGCCTCCGGTAAAACATCCCTGACCGACGGTTTGCTCGGCGACTGGGGAATGAATGGTTTAAGATGGCTTGGGTTTGACGCCAATATGGATGTGACTGTCGATCTGCACGGGCAAACCGAAATACACTCCATACGCACTTCATTTATGCAGAATGCCTTTACAGGCATGTATCTGCCGGAAATTTACGAAATAAGCGTCTCAACAGACGGGGAGAAGTTCGACACGCTATATTCATTGGCTTACAAGCCACGTCAGGAAAGAGAATATTGCATAGAGGATTTCGGATGGAGCGGAGAAGCGGTTGTCCGGTATATACGAATCGTAGCCAGACATCCTTCCGGATGGTGTTGGCTTATGTGTGATGAAATAATTGTCCGGTAATCATGAAAAATTCGTTCGGTAACACAATGCGGTTCCTTGCAGTCCTGCTACTGTTCGCCACGGCTTGCCCGGCCATCGCGTCAAATCGCGGCAGCCACGAGAAAGATCGGTACACGCTAAAGGAAATAATGGAAAAATATTCCCGCAGAGAGGTTATGATTCCCATGCGTGACGGCGTGAAGTTGTTCACTGTCATATATGAACCGGAGAACCATTCCGAGAAGCACCCTATACTCTTCCATCGCACCCCGTACGGGGCAACCCATACGCCGTATGGCGACAACATTGTTGACATAGACCATGCAGCCTGGGCCTCGTATGTCAAACACGACTATATAATAGTTTTTCAGGACATTAGGGGCAAGAACTTCAGTGAGGGCACATTTGAGGGCCTGAAGCCTCTTTCCGCAAAAAATGACACATCCGGAACAGACGAAGCGACCGATGCTTATGACAGCATTGAATGGCTGATTCATAACACCGAGGGAAACAACGGCAATGTCGGAATGCTCGGCATTTCATTTCCCGGATTATATGTCACCTATGCCAGTCTCTGCGGACATCCTGCCTTGAAAGCCGTCTCCCCTCAAGCCCCGGTGACCGATTGGTTCAAGGGGGATGACGCACATCATAACGGCGCACTGTTTCTTCTGGACATGGCCAACTTCCTGCCATTCTACCAATACGTCATGACTTCCGGTGTCCAGCGCGGCACGACTCCGAAAGAACGCCTTCATCTTCCCGAATTCGTTCGCAGCGATGTGTACACGGACTTTCTGAAGCTGGGAGCGTTAAGCAATATTACCGCAGCATTCGGAGATTCAGTCAATATGTGGAATTCCATTCTGGAACATCCCGACTACGACGACTGGTGGGAAGACAGGCTTATCACGAACAGAATCAGCGACACGCACCTGCCCGCTGTTCTTGTGGTAGGAGGACTTTACGATGCAGAAGACTGCCATGGCGCATTCGCGACATACAAGGCGTATAAGAATCAGGCTCCGTCCGCTGACGTATTCTTCGTGGAAGGTCCGTGGTCACACGGAGCATGGCCACGAAATCAGGGACCGTTCTTCAATGACATCTATTTCGGGCCTGAGACAACGACCCGATGGTACATGGACAACGTGGAATACCCTTTTTTCGCTTACTATCTTGAGGGGAAAGGAAGCAAGCCTGAACATAAAGCGCGGGTTTTTGATTCAGGTTCACTTGAATGGCATGACTTTGACGAAGGCTGGCCTGCAATCAGCATAGACGAGACCACACCGTTCTATATACATGCCGATGGCAGCATATCGACTTCAAGGCCAAGAGAAGAGTCTGCCGTGATCCGATATGTAAGCGATCCGGCGTCTCCGGTCCCCTTCACCGCAAATCCGGTGAACCATCGGACAAAAGAATATATGCTGGAAGACCAACGGAACAGCTCAAGCAGAACGGATGTCCTTTCCTTTCAAACTGAAATCCTTTCTGAGCCAATCAGGCTTGCGGGCGAAGTGGAGGTTGAGCTGCAAGTTGACATAAGTTCCACAGATGCTGATTTTGTCTTGAAGATCATAGATGTATTCCCCGAAGGATTCAGTTATGCTGACTCTCTTTATCTGAAACCGCAAGCACCCGCCGTAAGGGCGCTGATGTCGGGGTATCAGATGCTCGTCCGAGGCGACATAATGAGAGGCAAGTACCGGGAGAGTTTCCGGACTCCGCGGCCGTTCGTGCCGGGAGAAACGACGAAGGTATCGTTCACTATGCCGGACATATCCCACACATTCCTGCCCGGGCATCGGATGATGTTCCAGATCCAGTCAAGCTGGTTCCCTCTTGCCGACCGTAATCCACAGAAATTCTGCAACATCTACACTTGTTCAGATGATGAGTTCCAGACGTGCGAGATTGGCATTCATATGGAATCGAATGCGGCGAGCCTTGTCAGATTGCCCGTTATACAGTGTACGGAACAGAGCAAGAAATGATACTTCTGATCAACAATTTTACAATCACACTAATAACTTTTAATCACAATGGTAACAAAAAGAAATCAGAGTCTTGCGCTTAAAATAGCGCAGGTGGCTTTCTCTTGCGGCTTGGTACTGTTACCGGGAAACATCTCCGCAAATGTGCCGACAAACCTCGGGAATAACCGGCAGGCAACAACGACCGACCAAAACGATCGGACCGTCACAATCAGGGTCAAAGACGCAATGGGTCCGGTCGCCGGAGCCAGTGTTGTCGTCAACGGCACAAAGAACGGTACATTTACAGACCCGAATGGAGAGGCCTCACTGGCCGATGTGAATCCTCAAGCCACCATCACAGTCTCATTCATCGGTTACGAGAATCAAACCATCAGCATAGGTGGGAGATCCGTAATAGATGTTGTTCTCAAAGTGGATGCACAGACGCTTGACGAACTTGTCGTCGTGGGTTATGGAGTCCAAAAGAAAGTAAACCTGTCCGGGTCTGTCGCCACGGCAGACACGAAGAAACTTGAAAGCAGGCCCGCGACCAACATCGCCAATGCACTTCAAGGAGCTGTCGCCAACCTCAACATAGATCCGGCCAAAGGTACCCCGGGCTCATCAACGTCGATGAACGTCCGTGGCTTCACATCCATCAACGGTGGTTCGCCGCTCGTGGTAATCGATGGCGTCATCTCAGAGGTGGACGAACTTAACAGGATGAATCCTAACGACATCGAATCAATCTCGGTCCTCAAGGATGCATCATCTGCGGCCATCTATGGCGCACGTGCCGCTTTCGGTGTCATTCTTATCAGCACCAAGACCGGAAAATCCGAAAAGGTCACAGTCAACTACAACAACTATTTTGATTTCGCGGACATCAACACAGTACGCAGGAGGCTTTGTACGGACCCGTACCAAGCCATGCTTGACGTCAACACCGTCACACCCGAGTACAACTTCTTCAATGAGGAGTGCCTCGCAGGCGCGAAGGCTTACAGGGACGGCGCCAGCGACAAGAATTATTACTATTCCGACCGTCATGGGTACAACTGGTACTACGACAGCAATGACCGCTGGAAGTCCTATTTCAAAAGTGCCTTCGGCATGAATCACAGTATTGACCTTTCAGGCAAAACCGACAAGGTCAGTTACTTCCTTTCAGGAAACTACAAGCTTCAGAACGGAAACCTGGCCTATGGCGAAGACACCTACAAGCAGTATAACTACCGTCTGAAACTCGAAGCGAAAGTCAACAGATGGTTCACCCTTGCCAGCAGTACGAATCTGAATTCAGGGACATATGAGACTTCCTCCTACAATCTTCAGAATGACACCCAAACCAACGGCTCTGTGCTGTACAACATATTCGGGTGGACGTTTATGCCTAACAAACTTCCTAACGGACGTTATCAAGACATCGGAGGAACGACAACCGCTTATCTCGAGGCTGGAGGAACGGGGACTCAAACCAACCTCAGCATCAATGAGCAGTTCAGCGCACGGATTGACCTCATAAAGGACATACTCTTCATCAAAGGAAGCTACAACTTCCTCAGAAGAAACGAGAAGACAGATTATGCCCTCCTCCCCGTTGACATCTACGACACGGAGGAAGCCTATGACTGGACTATCAACGATCCTAGTTCGGCCTCAATCGGTTCCGCCATAATGACGCATAACACTTACGATGTTTTTGCCAACTTCACCAAAACATTCGCAAGCAAGCATTTCGTCAATGCCATAATCGGATTCAATCAGGAGGATTACCGTTACAATTACCATTCTCTCAGCAAGACTGAACTGATAACATCCTCCCTGCCGACACTGGAACTTGCTTCAGGGACTCCGACTGTCAACGAGTCAACCACGACATGGGCGGTCAGAGGTGCGTTCGCACGTCTGAACTACATTTATGACAACAAGTACATAGCCGAGTTCAACTTCCGCAGGGACGGCACGTCACGTTTTCCAAAGTCCAGTCGCTGGGCCAACAACCCGTCCGCTTCTCTGGCCTGGGTCATCAGCGAGGAGAATTTCTTCAAAAACCTCAGGAACTCCGTAGATCTCTTCAAGGTCAGGGCATCATATGGAACGCTGGGGAACCAGGATGTGAGCGCCTATGCCTACATTGCCACAATGAATGCCCAGAAGAACTCTGTTGTGCTTGATGGCATTCAGAACATGTACGTGACCACTCCTGGCCTTGTGTCCGGGAATCTCACTTGGGAAAAAGTGGCCACCACAAATGTTGGCGCAGACCTGAATATGTTCGGAAACAGACTTCAGTTAAGTGCAGACTACTATATCCGCGACACCAAGGACATGCTCACCGCAGCACAGCCACTTCCTTCCGTTCTTGGAACGAGCGCTCCTACCGAGAATTCAGCGGACTTGAGAACCAGGGGATGGGAGATATCATTAGGTTGGAAAGACTCCTTCAATCTGGCGGGAAAGCAATTCAATTACGGCATAGACCTTAACATGTCTGACTCCAGGGCGAAAATAACCAAGATGACAAGCAACTCCCAAGGCATCTTGCCAAAGTTCGGATGGAACAACTACTATTACGAGGGGATGGAAATCGGAGAAATGTGGGGACTGGAAACCGCAGGCATCTTCCAAAGCGACGATGAGGCTAAAAACTGGGCCGACCAGTCAGCTGTCCAAAGTTACGGCACCCAGGCCGGAGACCTGAAGTTTGCCGACCTGGACGGAGACGGGAAAATCACCAGAGGAGCCTCAACGCTTGATGACCACGGTGACATGAAGATAATCGGCAACACTCAGGTCAGATACCGTTTCGGAGCAACGCTTTCAGCCGAGTGGAACGGTTTCGACATCCGGATGTTCTTCCAAGGCGTACTCAAACATCAGTTTTATCCTTACTGGAACAACTACTCTTTCTGGGGATTGTTCACGAACGGATGGGGAAGCGAAACATACGGCAATGCCTATGACAGCTGGACTCCTGAAAACACCGGGGCGTACTTCCCTCGCCTGAAGCATTACCAGAACTGGAACATAGTCTCAGACTGGGAGGTCTGCCAAACTCGGTTCATCCAGAACGGCGCATACGTCCGTCTGAAGAACATAACCTTCGGATACTCTCTTCCGAAGAAGCTGACCCGCAAGATCAACATCGAGAGGATACGTTTCTTCTACTCTGGAGACAACCTCTTCACAGTGTCAGGTTTGTACAAATATTCGAACCTCGATCCGGAGGATGCGACTGGATGCGCCTATCCTTTGCAGCGTCATAATTCGTTCGGTGTCAACGTTACATTCTAAAATATTCCTGAAATGAAAAATAACAGCATATTCTGCATTGCTCTCCTGGTGGCTTTTATGGCTGCCTGCAATGACTCGTATTTGGATAAGACTCCTGAGACTTCCCTCACGGAAGGCGGTTTCTTCCAGTCCCCGGAGGATCTGAAGTTGTACTCAGACCAGTTCTACCAGCAGTTCTCTTTTTCCAGTTGGGGAGGTATGGTCAGTCCATACTACGCAATATCGGATGTTCCCTCTGACAATAACTACAACTCTACCGTCACAAGTGGCGTCTATGACGGAACCAGCTCATCACTGTACGACAAGCTGAGCGGAACTTTTGACGCCAGCAGGGCTACTCAGTGGAGTTGGACGGACATCCGCGCCGTGAACTACTTTTTGGCCAGGGCAGACAAAGCGAAAGGCGACCAGGCCCTCATCAACCACTATATCGGTCTCGGAAGACTTGTCAGAGCCATGCGCTACTACTTCAGCAAAGTCCTTGTTTACGGAGATGTTCCTTGGTATGACAGGGATCTGGGCACTACTGACGAGGGCCTTTACAAGGCGCAAGACTCCCGTGACGATGTCGTCAAGAAAATATTCGAGGACTTGGATTTCGCCATCGACAACATGCAAAGTGCCGCAGGCTCCGGCGGGCAAGACAGGCTCTATAGAGAGGCGGCTCTTGGTTTTGCCGCGAGAATAGCCCTCAATGAAGGCGCATGGCGGAAATATCACTCCGAGTTAAATGCCAGCGACGCCAACGAGTACTACCAGAAGGCAGCAAACTATGCGGAACAACTGATGAATTCGGGGAAATATTCGTTGTATGATTCTTATGACGATTATTTCACCCTGATGAATCTCAAAGGGAACTCCGAGGCAATCTTCTACAAGGACTATGATTATTCGCTTGGAGAGAAGTTTAATGGCCGAAGCTTATGTGATTATACCACATGGAACCTCAGCCGTGACCTTATGGAAGACTACCTCTACCTCAAGGAAGATGGGAGCGCTGTTCCGTTCAACACAATCTCCGGTTATGACAAGGTAAGCTTCCTGGATTTCTATAAGAATCGTGACCCACGTCTGTCCAGCACGTTCTGGCGTCCCGGGATGAAAAGGCTTGGCCAGCCAAACGCCTACCCTCCAACATTCAACGCCGGGGGATACGTGCAGTACAAGTTCTATCCGCGTACCCTGGACCAGAACGGTTACTGTCAAAGTTACTCCGACCTGTCCGTAATCCGTTACGGCGAAATTCTTCTGATCTACGCCGAGGCCAAAGCCGAGCTTGGCACCCTTGCACAAAGCGACCTTGACAAGACGGTAAATCTTCTCCGCTCGCGCGTGGGCATGCCATCGGCCAATCTGTCTGACTGGCTTTCCGATATTGACTATGCCCAGGAGGCAAAATATCCTAATGTAACAGGAGCCATGAAGGGAGCCATACTGGAAATACGCCGTGAACGTCGGGTCGAACTTGCCTGTGAAGGATTCCGCTACAATGACCTTATGCGCTGGAATTGCGGTGAAAGATTCGCCATCCGGGCCGAGGGCATTTATCTTCCTGCACTTGGCGAATATGACCTTACCGGTGATGGAAAACCTGACAGGGCTTTTGTGAATGAAGCGGATGTTGACAAGGTGACTTCCGGCGTGGACATATCAGTAGTGGGCAATGTTGACTTCGAGTTATCGGAGGGGACATCCGGATATGTCATATCGAAGACAGTGAAGGATGCCGGCTTGACCTTCCATTCCCCTAAGGACTATTATTCTCCAGTAAGTCTGACTGAAATGAAATTGAATCCGAACCTTCAGCAGAACAAATACTGGAAATAACGGATATTCAGAGACGTGGAAGGGTCCTTGATCTTTCATTGATCCTTCCACGAATATAAAACCAATCAAATATGACAATAACGACATTAAGGTCCCTGCTGGCATCGGCACTCATGGCCAGCTGTTTTGCAATGTCAGCACAACGTACTCAAGGACTGCTGCCGGACATAAACCAGAAGAGCTGGGAAAGACTATTGATGGAGGACGACTATACCTGGCGGCCTCCGCAGTCCGTCAACATGCTGGTCGAGCCGGTGTTTTCTCCTGACCAGATATTTGTCAATCCTTCTCTTGTTGTTTACCGTGGAAGGATTCCCGAAGGGGTTTCAAGTCAGGACAGTACAAAGATTCTGGCAGAATCGCAGCAAGACCTTACTGTCCAATTCGCTCTTGGCAATCCGGCCTTCGTCCCTGATTATAGGCAAACGCTCCTGCATTTCGAACAGAACAAGTACCCGATAGTTCATGCAAGTTACTTTGCAGACAACATTCAGTATGACTTCGTCTATTCGTCAATCCGTCTGGAAGGGCGACAGACGCTTCTGGACATTCACGTGGAAATAACCAACAAGGAAGAATTCAGGCAAGATGCCTGCGTCTGGGCAAAAGTCGGATTCTGCGCAGAGAATGAAATGTTCACCTATCACTACCTCCCGTATGAATGGGACGCCTCCTACTGGAAAGACACTCAAGGGGTGACGCTTCAAGGAGACGGCTTGCTGTGCCAAGGGGAACGAATGGGCCGGATTGACCTTGATGGAATGAATATGGATTGGGTCGAGGGAATATCGTTCAGCGAGGAACAGTTCAGCAGGAAGCAGGGATATATGTTCCACCGTTCAGGATATGTTGCCCGGCCATATCGGCTGTACGGGTTGAGGGACGTGATACGCCTGCAGGGGTCATTGGATCCGGAAGAATCCTGTTCCTTTGACATCAAGCTTCTGACCGACGAAAAAGACATTGCCCCTGAACATGAGACCGCTCTGGCGTCGATGAAGTTCGACGATGTGAAAAGTAAGGCTGTCGAAGGATATAAAGCCATGTTTTCGGACAAGGACCTGAAGATGCTGTTCCCGACCTTGAATTGGGACGACATCACCACTTACTTGCAGCTCAACATTATGCAGATGCTTCTGCGTCACCCGGGAAGTGAATGGCTGCAGACCGGACAAGGAGGCTCATCGGAGCGGTTTTATGTGTGGGTGTTCGAGGCTGTCCAGATGCTTCGTCCTATGCTCAGGACAGGACATCTGGACATAGTGAAACAAGCCCTTGACTACATCTTCTCCCTCCAAGATGCCGGATTCCCACCGGAAGGAGATTTCACGACGCTTGAAGGGGCAGTCGGGACCACCGGGCCGAGATGGGCAAACACAACGGGAATGGCTCTTGACCTTGCGAGCGAATATTACCTCTATTCCAACGATGAGGCTTTCCTGAACGAGTATCTGCCGAAGATACTGAAAGCGCTCCGATGGATATCTGGGGAGGTCAAGGCCACCAGAAGACTTAACGAGGACGGAAGCCGTCCGATAACCTATGGGCTTATGCCATTCGCCGTAGGTGGTGATGGCGAAAAAGGTTATTTCGTAGGGACCACCGACCTGTTCACGTTTCTGGGCTTTTACAAGACAGTCGATTTGCTGGAAAGAATCAACCACCCGGATGCGGCGGCGTTCAGAGCCGAACTTGAACTTTACAGAGAAGCCCTCCACGTGGCAATCGAAAGGCTCACGCTTCCAAGCGGGCAAATCAGCCGGGTCCTCCGCCCGGACGGTTCGAGCGGCATGATTTCACGGATCAATGAATATGTTGACACCATGGCCCCTATTGCTACAATGGGACTCGTTGACCCCGAAAGTGAATTGTTCCGGGCTTTCATACGGTTTTATGAGCTTAACGCCGGCGATGACTTTTTCATGGGTAAACTTGACCAGGAAAGGTATTATGTTGTGCAGGGCGAAAACTATTGGCAACAGATATACCTTGAGATTGGTGAATGGAAGAAAGCTTGGGGTGTGGCAAGGGCAGCGATGAAATATGGGATGACCAAGGATATGCATCTGGTTCAGGAGCGTTATTCCATTCAAGACCCGTCGTTCTGTCCTTGGCAGCCGAATGGGAGCGGAAGCGGTGGAGTCATAAATATGATTCTGAACTCCATCTGTTACGAGAGTGAACGTCTGGGAGAACTGATACTCCTTGGAGCGACCCCTTATGAATATCTTGCGGGCAATGGCCACACATATCTCAAGAACCTCCACACGACAAAAGGAGTATTGGACATCGATGTGACCGACAATGGTAGTTTCCTGACGCTCAAGATCGCTGCGCAGGAGGCTTTGACCGCCAATATCCGTATTCCGGAATACTTCCATGCAAAAGCTGTCACAAAAGGAGTAAAGCAAACCGGAACGGAAACCTTCGAAATACGCAAGCCTCTCAAGGAACTGGAATTCAAACTTTTCCGATGAGACCATAAAGAAGGTGAAGTGACTAATTCTCGGTGCCATTGGACAAACAGCGGAATATTTTTGTAATCCGTATGGAGTACGGATTCGACAACGAAAAGTATCTGCGGATACAATCAGAACACATCAAGGAACGCATCGCCCAGTTCGGAGACAAGCTCTATCTTGAACTTGGGGGCAAACTGTTTGACGACTATCACGCGAGCAGGGTTCTGCCGGGATTCCAGCCGGACAGCAAACTGCGGATGCTGCAGCAGCTCAGCGACTGCGCGGAGATCGTCATAGTCATCAGCGCCAACGACATCGACAAGAAAGTCTTCCGGAAACTCGGCTCCAACGACATCAGGACAGCCTCATCCCGAAATTTGCGGGAAACCGGACGACATACTCATTAATTTTATAACTTTGCAGTCCTGATGATGGAGGAGAAAACACTATGATCAAGAAACTTGGCATTTTTTATGCGGCGATCGTCATTCTGGCCGCGCCATCCTGCGGCAAGCAGGAACCTTGGGACGAATTCAAGATCGGGAATGTCCCGGAGAGCATAAAGACCGATTTCTACCGGAGATACTCCGATAGCGTCATCGTCAAGGAAGCCAACACCTCGACTGACAACACGTCCAGAATTGTGTTCACTGACACCGACGGGCTGCCGTGCACCGCAATCTACAAAGGAACAGACTGGGTTTTCTCCCAGAAAGAATACGACAAGGACAACTTCTTGTTTCTGAACCAGCTGCCCCGGAAGATCGCCAGGGCCTACATCCGCGCCGGAATAGATGGCGAAGAGTATGACAACGACAATTCGTATGTCATAGAGGTGAGCCGAAGAGGGTTTGATCAGAAAGCGTATGAATTCGTTTTCACGGTCGCCCGTGAGGACGCGACATACTCGGTCGTACATCAAGAGTACAGCATACTTGTAAGTGCGGATGGCGACATTCTTGATGTGCAGGGATCGCACCAGAACAGATCGATCTGGTGGTACGACATGGACGGATGCGCCGACTTCGTGAGAGGCAGATACCCGAACGCTGTCATCCAGGCCGGCATAAATGACTGCGGAGACAATGTCCTGTACATCAACGACGGCGGAACGCGGAAGAAAGTGTGGTTCGATCAAATCAGCTCCAACACCCAGGAATGGAAGGAGACGGTTCACCGATTGGCTGATGACTTCCGATTACCCGAAAGCGTGATGGAGCAATACGCCGAATACCGGTCATGGCACCCGGATTTCAGATATTCGGAAATCTACTACGTGGAAAGAAACAACGGAATCTTCTATGGATTGAAAATGTTAGTCAACCGCGGATGTGTGATAAGCGAGACGGTCTATTTCAAAGGATAATGAATATATTTCCGAATATTCATGAAAATTCCTAAATTCGTGAATCACACAATAAAAACGACACGGATGAAAAGAATATTTCTGATTGTTCTGGCGGCCGCGCTGCCGGGATTGCTGAACGGAATCAGCGCCGACTCGTTTTCGGAAGGGAAGCTTCTGGACAGGACCTTGAGGTTGGACTACATATTCAGCGGGTCGGACAAGGATTGCGACATCGCCGTCGCCGAACTGCTCAGCGCCTGCGGATGGTACGGGAGACGCACTAATCTGAAAGAGGTGCCGCTGCGGGGCAACGGGCAGCTCATGATGACGGACGGAGCCACGGGCGACACGCTCTACCGAATGTCGTTCTGCACTCTGTTCCAGGAATGGCAGGCGACCGAGGAAGCCACAAGAGTCCGCAGGAGTTTCGAGAACGTGTTCCTTGTGCCGATGCCGGCGGCTCCGGCTCAGATCACCGTGCAGCTCTATGATTTCCACGGGAATGTGGCGGCAAAACTCACGCATCCGGTTGATCCGAAGGACATTCTGATCCGGCCTGTGGACGGAAAGCCGCGGACGAGGACTCTTCTTGACAACGGCGACCCTAAGGAGAAGATCGATGTGGTGATCCTCGCCGAGGGGTACACCTGGAGCGAGATGGACATATTCTTCAAGGATGCCGAAAGCGCAGTGGAGAATCTTCTGCGCCACGAGCCGTTCAAGTCGATGCAGGACCGGTTCAACATCGTGGCCGTAGCCTCGCCGTCAGATGACAGCGGCGTGAGCGCGCCTCATGAGGGCCTTTGGAAAAAGACGGCGGTGGACTCGCATTTCGACACGTTCTATTCCGACCGCTATCTCACGACCCTGCATCTGTTCAAGATGCACGACGCACTTGCCGGAATCCCTTATGAACACATCATAATCCTCGCAAACACCGACACTTACGGCGGAGGAGGCATCTACAACTCCTACACGCTCACGGCCGCCCATCACCCGCTTTTCGGCCCTGTGGTCGTCCATGAGTTCGGACATAGTTTCGGCGGCCTGACCGACGAGTATGCCTACGATGACCAGTATGTGGAGTATTACTACCCGGACATCGAGCCTTGGGAGCAGAACATCACCACGAAGGCCAACTTCGGGAGCAAGTGGAAGGATCTCTACGATCAGGGCATAGCCGGACTCGTCGAAGGAGGCGGCTACCAGACAAAAGGCGTCTGGCGTCCGTGCGAGGACTGCCGCATGAGGACCAACACCGCCCCGACCTTCTGTCCGGTCTGCCGGCGGGCCATCGAGCGGATCATCCGCTTCTATACGGAAGAATAGTCTCCGGACACTTGACAAAACCAAAGAACTGAGATTCTCGGCGGCGCCCAAATTCCGGCGCGACATGAAAATTTGGCATATTTCCTTTAAAAAAGTATCGTCTCACATGCGGCGGATGTGAAAAACGCTGACTTTTATGTAAGTTTGCGGCAGGACACAAACTTATGACCAAAGACGGGAAAAGATTTTAAATAATATTCCAAAGTAATTCATTATGCGCATAAAATTCAGATTGATAGCGGCCATGCTTCTGCTTCAGGGCGGATTGGTCCAGGCTCAGGACAACATCAGCACCGTGGAGAAGAATTTTATAGATACTCCTGAAAATCAAAAACTTGCCGTATATTGGTATTGGATAGCGGGGAACATGTCCAAGGAAGGTGTCGTCAAGGATCTACAGGCTATGAAGTCCGTGGGGATCAACAGGGCATTCATCGGCATGATCGGCGAGGGACAGGGAATCCCTCAAGGTCCGGTCAGAATGTTCACTGACGAATGGTGGGACATTCTCCACACAATGTTCAAGACAGCCGGTAAACTTGGCATCGAGATCGGCATGTTCAACAGCCCCGGATGGAGTCAGAGCGGCGGCCCGTGGGTGGAGCCGTCCCAGGCGATGAGGTATCTCGGGTATGCTAAAGACACTCTTTCCGGCCCGGCTGAATTCAACGGAAAGCTCCGCGATGTAGGAGAAGGAGCACAGCCTGTCAAAGTTCTCGCCTATCCTCTCACCCGTACTTCCGTATGTTTCGAAACCGGGGTGTCCGAAGACGGGACTGTCACTTTGAGGACAGACAAGGAGACCACCGTACGCTCGGTCATCATCAAGCCTGTAGAAAAGGAGGCCGTCTGCAACGCCGTCCTCTATGCGGGGAAGGGCGGAGAACTTTCCCTTGTTGAGGAATTCCTCATCGACAGAAGCAACTCTGCGGCCAACGTGGGCTTCGAGCCTTTCGCTCCTGTGGTGATCTCAATTCCGGAGACAACCGCAAGGGAATTCGTCCTTAAGGTCAGACCCGGAGTTGTGAAGAGCGTTACATTGTCCGGTCAGCCGGCCGTGGAGAGATACCCGGAAAAGTCCCTCGCCAAAATGTGGCAGACACCTCACCCGATGTGGGACGCTTACATGTGGAGGGATCAGCCGGACTATGAAGGCATTCAATCAAGCGAAGTCAAGGACATCACCGCAAACATGTCTGAAGACGGGACCCTTGTCTGGGATGTTCCCGCAGGTGAATGGGTGGTCATGAGAACCGCAATGCTTCCTACGGGCACACTCTGTTCCCCGGCTCCTGTGGAAGGGACCGGACTTGAGACTGACAAGATGAGCAGGAAGCACATCCGCACCCACTTTGACAACTATCTCGGACAGATTCTGAAGAGAATCCCGGCCGAGGACAGAAAGACATTCAAGGTCTGCGTCGAGGACAGCTACGAAACCGGAGGACAGAACTGGACCGACAATCTCATAGAGGACTTCATTGCAGCCTACGGCTACGATCCGGTCCCTTTCATTCCGGTGATGAGCGGTGTGGTGATAGGCAGTGAGGACATGTCCGACCGTTTCCTGTGGGATCTCAGACGTCTTGTCGCTGACGAGGTCTCTTACAACTATGTCGGCGGTCTGCGTGAGGTCAGCAACGAACACGGTCTGACCACATGGCTTGAGAACTACGGTCACTGGGGCTTTCCAGGAGATTTTCTGCAATACGGATCCCAGTCCGATGAGATAGCCGGCGAGTTTTGGAGTTTCGGAGATCTCGGAGACATCGAGAACCGCGTGGCCTCATCCTGCGGACACATCTACGGAAAGCAGAAGATCTGGGCCGAAAGTTTCACCTGCGGAGGTCCTGACTTCACACAGTATCCCGGCCAGATGAAACAGCGCGGAGACCGTTTCTTCACCGAGGGAATCAACGCCACCCTGTTTCACCTCTTCGTGCAACAGCCCGATGACAGGGAACCCGGAATCAACGCCTGGTTCGGCAATGAATTCAACCGGAAGAACACTTGGTTCTCTCATCTTGATGTGTTCAACGACTACATCAAGCGCTGCAACTACATGCTCCAACAGGGACGATATGTCGCCGATGTAGCCTATTTCCTTGGTGAAGACTGCCCTAAGATGACCGGAACAAAGAATCCTGAACTTCCGGAAGGTTTCTCTTTTGACTACATCAACAGTGACGTTATCATGAAAGCATGTGTCAGAGATGGCAAGCTCACCCTTGAGAGCGGGATGCAGTACTCTGTACTTGTCCTGCCTAAGATCAAGACCATGCGTCCGGAACTCCTTGAGAAACTTGAGCGGCTTGTCAGTGACGGCCTTGTAATTCTTGGTCCGGCTCCGGAGAAATCCCCGAGCCTTCAGGGCTATCCGGAATGTGATGTCAGGGTAAAGGAACTTGCCGCCAGGATGTGGAAGAACAACACCGATCCGTTCTCATGTTCAGTGAAATACGGCAAGGGAACCATTTACAAAGATGCCTCACTCGAACAAGTGTTCACAGATCTGGGCATAGCCCCTGACTTCACAACTGACGACCCGTCCCTCCCTCTTCAGTTCATTCACCTTAAACTTGCCGACGGCGAGTACTACTTCGTCTCCAACCAGGGAGACAGGGCTGTCTCGTTCGACGGTCTGTTCCGCGTGAAAGGCAAGACACCTGAGCTTTGGAATCCGCTCACCAAGGAGGTCCGTGACCTGACTCAGTATAAGACCCTTTCCAACACCACAAAGGTTCCGATGAGGCTTGAGGCCTATGAGAGCTCGTTCATCGTGTTCAGGAAAGAAACGGACAAGGCCTCCTCCAACGGGTGCAACTACCCCGGGAAATCTGTCCTCGCAGCCCTTGACACTCCCTGGACGGTAGCTTTTCAGGAAAAGAAAGGAGGACCTGAGGGACCTGTCACCTTTGACACGCTCCACGACTGGACCACCAGCTCCGATGCCGCAATCAAGTACTTCTCCGGGAGCGCCACCTACACCAACAGTTTCAAAATCAAGAAGCAGCCTCAAGGCGAGGTTTACATTGATCTCGGGAAAGTCATGGTGATGGCGAAGGTTAGGATAAACGGTGAATATGCCGGTGGTGTCTGGACAGCCCCGTACAGGCTCAACATCACGGACCTGCTGAAAAAGGGAGTCAACACAGTCGAGGTGGATGTTGTCAACTGCTGGAGAAACAGGCTCATCGGAGAAAAAGAGGCCATCCCCGCCAAGGACAGGTTCACTTTCCAGACCTCAACCTACCTCAACAAGGATTCGGAACTTCAACCTTCCGGACTTCTCGGTCCTGTCGAGATCCAGGTTTACGAATACTGACCGGTTCTGAATAGGTGAACAGGTAATCGTACAGAGAGGGTTACCTGTATTCTTACGCCATTAATGTGCCTTCAACACAACTATCCGCGGCCGGAGTCGGCGATGAGGTCGTGGAGGTTGCGGTTGAAGCCGGTGCGGGACAGGAGATCCTCAAGTGTGAGGTGCATTCTCCAACGCCAGTAGTGACGTGGGTTGGCGGGAATGTTGATGCGCTCATCATCGGGATCACCCTGACAGCGGACTTCCCCGTCGATGGACATCCAGTCCTGAAGCGGAAGGACACACAGCATTGAAGGAGAGTTCAAATGCTGGTTCACAATCCGTTCGCAGATCCACGGCTCGCAGTGAAGCGGAGCCTGACCCCCGCAATGGAGAACCTCATGGAAGAAACGCTCTGACATGGCGCGGTCCTCCTCCCACCAGGCGCGCAGTGTGGAAGTGTCATGGGTTCCGGTCGCGCAGACAGACAGATAAGGGTAGGTCCACGGCTCGTCGAATGTCTTTTCGGGCGATTTCGGCATCCTCTGGATTTCAAGCGAAAGGATGTTAAGATCCCGCATCACCTCCGGAACACAGTCCGGGATCATCCCCAGATCCTCTCCGCAGGCCAGCATCCCGGTCGAATCCAGAAGCGCCGGCAGTTTCCTCATCGCACACTCCTTCCAGAAAGCGTTGTGGCGGTGATAGAAGAAGTCGTTGTAGAGACCGTTGTAGGAGTTCTTAAGGCTGTCACTCAATGCGTTGAAATCCTCCGTGTTCTGTGCCGAGATGCGTGGATGGTACCATCCGTCACGGTGCGGATCCGGCACAAATAATTGAGATTCAGGATTGAAGCCACGGCCTCTCAACTCATCGCCGGAGTACGGAAGCGCCGGGTTGAAATGCCCCGAAAGTCCGGACCTCACCCCGGCGGGGATCTCCCAGATGCGGAAGAATCCAAGAATATGATCGATCCGGAACGCGTCGAAATATTCACTCATCTTCCCGAGCCTCGCCTTCCACCAGGCGTAGCCGTCCCCGGCCATCTCCTCCCAGTTGTAGGTCGGGAAACCCCAGTTCTGACCGTCGGCGGAGAAAGCGTCAGGCGGAGCTCCTGCCTGGGAGTCAAGGTTGAACAGATGCGGGAACTGCCACACGTCCACACTCGTGCGGCTGACTCCGATCGGCAGATCCCCCTTGATCGCGACACCCTTCGAATGAGCATATTCAACGGCATCCTTCAGCTGCGCGTCGAGGCAGAACTGGACGTAGCAGTAGAAGTCCGTCTCGCTTCTGTGCCTGCGGCGAAACGACTTGGCCTTGATCTCTGAATATTCAGACAAAGATTTCCACTTCCCGAACTCGGGGGTTCCGTAAATGTCCCGAAGCACACGGAAAACGGCGTAAGGGATGAGCCAGTCCTTGTTGGCGGAATAGAATTTCTTGTAGTCATCGCCGGACATCACCTTCTGTCCGACTGCCTCGAACGCCTTCCTGAGCAGACGGAGTTTCTCGTTGTTGACCCTTTCATAGTCAACAGCGGGAAGGGCGTTGAGTTCTTTCCGGAGAGCCTTGTATTCCTTGTCCGCCTTGACTCCGGCCTCCGGCAGATGGATGAACTGCGGGTGAAGCGCGAACGTGGAATTGGCGTTATAAGGGTAGGAATCCGTCCATGTCCCGGTCATCGCGGTGTCGTTGACCGGCAGGAGCTGGATGACGCTCTGACCCGTCTTTGCCGCCCAGTCAACAAGTTTCTTGAGGTCTTTGAACTCGCCTACACCGAAACTGGTCTCGCTACGCAGCGAGAAGACAGGGATGGCAGTACCTGCTCCGCGCCAAGGTTCGGTCCCGAACTCCGGGATGACGTTTCTGATTTCCAGGAAACTGCCTTTTGCCGGGATCCCGGCGAGCAGGTGATTCGGACCCGACTCCCAGACCTTTGGAGCCTCGGCCTTGGCATCAAGGATGACGAATTTATACTCGAACGGCTCCTTTGCATTGAGCGTCACACTCCAAAGTGGAGCATCGGACGGCTTGAGCCGTACGAACTTCTTCCAGCCATCGAACATCCTGCCGCTGCCGGTGATCGCCAAGGTCTCATCCTTGCGGATCCGCGTGCACGGGACTGTGAAGGTCACGTTGCCGGTGGAGCGTTTGTTCGAAGAGGGTTTCCTCTTGAAAATCACATCGGTAAAGGCCTTGGTCCAGAACGGGGAATCCTCCGGGCGGTCCTGCCAGCGGTCCCGGATCTCCAGAACTTCGGCCGCATTCCCGGCAGCCAAGCCGACACTGCCGGTCCCTTCGGCAAGCTCAGGGACAGGATGATGCCCCCACTCGCGGCGGACACACCGCCCGTCACGGCATAGCGTGAAGGAATATTCAAGTGTCCCATTCAGGACAGGAATTTCAAAGGACGCCTCCCAACAGCCTCCGGAAACATATTCCATCAGCATTGATTTTCCGTTGGAAAGGTTCAACATCAGTTCCTCCCCGGGGGAGGTGAAATATTCAAGGGAAATCCTAAGTCGCATAGTGTCATTAAACCAGCAGTTGTCTGCAATATTAGCAAAATTATCCGAGTTTCAAAAAACAGCTTCTAAGAAACCTTCAAAAAAGGAAAAGGAATTTGTGATTGGCGATTTTATGGGTTAATTTTGGGGAATAATCTTGCAAAGGCAATGGACAAGAAGGAACTTGAGATAATGGCGCCGGCGGGCAATTTCGAATGTCTGCGCGCGGCGATCCAGGGTGGAGCGGACTCCGTCTATTTCGGGGTGGGGAACCTCAACATGCGCTCGCATTCGGCGAACAACTTCACACCGGACGACCTGCCGCGGATTGTGGAGATCTGCCGGGAACATGGAGTCAAGACCTACATGACCCTGAACATTGTCCTTTACGGTGAGGATCTCGCTCCGATGCGGGAGGCTCTGGACGCGGCCAAGGCGGCGGAGGTGAACGCCATCATCGCCTCGGACATGGCGGCGATAGCATACTGCCGGAAGATCGGGCTTGAGGTCCACATCTCCACCCAGCTCAACGTGTCGAACATCGAGGCTCTGCGGTTCTACTCACAGTTCGCCGATGTGATCGTGCTTGCGAGGGAACTCAACCTGCATCAGGTCAAGGACATCCACGAAGCCATCGTGCGGGAAGGAATCACAGGGCCGTCAGGGAATCCGGTACGGATCGAGATGTTCGCCCACGGGGCGCTCTGCATGGCGGTTTCGGGAAAGTGCTACCTGAGCCTCCAGACCTACGGAGCGTCGGCCAACCGCGGGGCGTGCTACCAGCTCTGCCGCAGGGGGTACGAGGTCACGGATCTGGAGACAGGCACGAAACTGAACATCGACAACAAGTACATCATGTCTCCCAAGGACCTGTGCACCATCGGATTTCTGGACAAGATCATCGACGCGGGCGTGAAGGTCTTCAAGATCGAGGGCCGGGCCCGAAGCGCCGAATATGTCAAGAAGACCTCCGAATGCTACCGCCGGGCGGCTGACGCTGTCTGCGAGGGACGCTACACCCCTGAACTGGCCGCTTCCTTGAAAGAGGAGTTGTACAAGGTCTTCAACAGGGGGTTCTGGGACGGCTACTATCAGGGAGCAAGGCTCGGGGAATGGAGCGATGTCTATGGCAGCCACGCCACCCGCAGGAAGATCTACTGCGGAAAGGTCACCAACTGGTTCGACAGGATCTCGGTGGCGGAGGTGCTGGTGGAGTCGGAGACGCTCCGCAAGGGGGACGATGTCCTTATCATCGGCGAGACCACAGGAGTCATAGAGCAGAATGTCAGCGAGATCAGGGTTGACCTCAAACCGGCTGAAAAAGCTGTGAAAGGTTCGCTCTGTTCGGTTCCCGTGACATTCCCGGACGACATCCGCACCCCGGGCGGCAGGAAGATCCGCCGCGGAGACAAGGTTTACATCTGGAGGGAGGTCTGAAAACCGATCTTACGGTCACCGGGGGCCTGTCGAAGCGGCCCTATCGTTTCTCCGGCTGATGGGAGAAGTGGCGGGGGCCTTCGACGGAACGCCAGTAGTCCGAATCGAATTCCGGGTGGATGTACGGACCGTCGTGGTCTATCACGAAACTCAGGTAGGTGATCTTGTAGCCCTGCGCCATGAACATCCTCTCGTAGAAGGTCCGGACTTCGAACAGGGCATCAACGGCGGACTCTCCCGCGACGGATCCCAAGGCGCAACCGGAAAGATCCGCGCGGCCGGTTCCGTAAAGATCATCGGTGCAGGCCAGAATCCTCAACCTGTTCTGCTCCGCCACCGCCTTGGAATATTCATGAAGGAAGCGGCTGTCCGTCTTGAGGTGGACTATCCCGCCCTTTTTCAGGAACTTCCGGTAGCGCTCCAGGAACAGCGGACTTGTCAGGCGGCAATTCTCGCTCTTCATCTGCGGATCGGAGAATGTCAGCCAGATCTCGGAAACCTCCTCCGGAGCGAAGAAAGCCTCTATGAACTCGATTCTGGTACGCAGGAAAGCCACATTTGGAAGGTTGTTCTCCGTGGCGAACTTGGCGCCTTTCCAAAGACGCGCTCCCTTGATGTCCACTCCGATGTAGTTCAGAGACGGCTCCCTGCGCGAAAGGTCGATCGTGTACTCCCCTTTCCCGCAACCGAGCTCAAGCACAATCGGCCGGGAGGTCCGGAACATCCTCCCGTTCCAATGCCCCTTCACAGGATGTTCCTCGAGTCTCAACCCGTTGCCGTCCCCGGATTTGTCAAGCACCGAGGAAGCCTCCGGCTGGAGAAGGCAGGAGAACGTCTCATTCTCCGCGAATTTCCTGAGTTTATCGTGTCCCATTTCCCTTTCTTGTGAAAATCACGCCCAATCCGCAGATCGCCTCCTGATTGTTCAGAACCCTTGCCTTGAGCCGCCATATTCCGTGTTCCGGAAGACACAGGACATCCCTGTACCCGGAAAAGAAGTCCCGGAAATAGTAGGATGAATCCACCGGACAAGCCACACGGATGAAGGTCGTGTCCGAAAGAATTACAGAATCCGATGGAGCTATCCACCTGAGATCCAACGAGATGCTGTCCAACGGAAAGTCACGGAACGCCGGACGTTCCAGCCTCGTGTAGAAATCCAGCCCGTAAGACACTGTCGAATCCGACAGATCCAGGCTGAAGATGTAGGTGTCTCCGTACTCAGCCTTCTCCCTGACCACAAACGGTTCGTATGACGAAGGCCGCGAACATGAAGCCACCGCCAGCACAAGAGCGAATGCCGTGAAACCGTTACGCATCTGCCTTCCGCTCCGGCTTTCTGTCACCGCGGGGAGCCCCGCCGCGTGGACCGTCCCCGCGCTGACGTTGAGGGCGGCCGTTCCCGTTCTTGCGCTGGCCGTTGTTCCTTCCTCGGCTCCTGTTCCTGTTCTTCTTCGGCTTGTCGAACCTCGTGATGCTGTCGTCACCGACCGCCGAGACGAACTGAGGGCCGGCAGGTTCCGGCTCGCTCTTCAGCGATTCCGGCTTCTGGCCGTTGCGGTTCATCATGATGATCTGGGCGACCTCGGAGGCGGCCACCGGGTAGAGATTCGCGAGCGAACCCTTCTCGTAGGTGAAGTACATGATCTCCTGAAGGATGTCAGTCTTTGCCAGATAGGCCAGACCATCCTGGAACTCAAGCGGTTCAGAGACTTTAGGAATACGCGAGTGGGCATCCAGGTAATTGGCCACCTCGTAGTTCAGGCAGCATTTCAGCTTGCCGCACTGGCCGGCCAGCTTCTGCGGGTTCAGGGACAGATCCTGGGTACGGGCGGCGGAAGTCGAGATGGACTGGAAATTAGTGATGAAATTGGCGCAGCACAGTTCCCTTCCGCAGACTCCGAGACCACCTATCAGTCCGGCCTCCTGACGGGCGCCGATCTGCTTCATCTCGATCCTTATGCGGAACTCCTCGGCGTAAACCTTGATCAGCTGACGGAAATCCACGCGGCCGTCGGCGATGTAGTAGAAAATGGCCTTCGTTCCGTCTCCCTGAAACTCCACGTCCCCGATCTTCATGTCCAGACCAAGCTCGGCGGCTATCCTGCGCGCCTGGATCATCGTGTCCTGCTCGCGGGCTATGGCTTCCTGCCATTTGGCGATGTCGAAAGGCTTGGCCTTGCGGTAGATCTTCTTCAGCGGAACCGTCTCGGGATCGATGCCCTTGCACTTCATCTGACGTCCGACAATCGGCCCCTCCAGAGTCACGATCCCCAGATCATGACCGTTGGACGCCTCCACGATAACCAGATCCCCGGCCTTGACTCCCTGACCGGAAGCATTGATGTAGATCCCTTTTCTGGTGTTCTTGAAGCGGACCTCGAAAAGATCCTTGAACTGCTCCTGACGGATGCCGTGAAGCCAGTCGTAGTCCTTCAGCTTGCAGCAGCCCTGACGGTAATCGCAGTCATACTCACCGGTCTCCTTATCCTGCGAGATCGTGCATCCGCGGTTGCAGTCAAACTTTATTGTCTCGTTATCAACATTTTCCATATCCATTCATAATTATTGTCAGAAACTCAAATACAACCGCCCCACAAGGTCCGTGAAAAGAATCTTCTGGTTCACGTTCCTGTCAATCAGCGTCTGCGCCCTGTCCAGACAGGTGACGGCCATCCTCGGAAAACTTTTCCGGCAGCGTGAGGCAAGGCGGACGAAGAACTCTTTCTCCTCCGGCGAGACTCCGGCGATCTGAGGCATGTTCTGCTGGATCAGAAACACTTTGCGAAGACTTTCCCCCGCAAATTTACAAAAAGCTTTCTGGTTTTCCCGAGACGGAAGCGCAGCCATCGCATCCCCCCATCCCAAAGCGGCGGAAAGATCCTTTGAGGCAAGGGCGTCAACGAGACCTTTGAATATCTCCATCCGGCGCACATGGTCTTCCTTTCCGGAAAGACAACTCAGCGCCACTCCGACGCTTCCGCCAGCCACCAGAGCGGCACGCGCGGCCTCATCGGCGGTCTTCCCGAAACGGGACGTCAGAATCCTCACGATCTCATCTTTTGAATATGGCAGCACACGGATCGCCTGGCACCTCGACGAGATTGTCGGCATGACCTTCTCCGGAGCATGGGTGATCATGATGAACAGAGTCTTCTCCGGAGGCTCCTCAACAGCCTTGAGAAGCCTGTTGGCCGAGGCGGCGTTCATCTTCTCCGGAAGATAGACCACCACAGCCTTCCACCCTCCCTCCACGGGACTCATCCAGACGGTTTCCAGAATCTCCTTTGCCTCGGCGTTGTTGATTCCGGCCTGTTTGCCTTCTATGCCGAAAGCCGAACTCACCTCGCTTTCAAGGGCATAAGGATTGGAGACCATCAGAGACCGCCAATATTCAAGAAACAGTTCCGCCCTGAGGTTCTCGACCTTCTCCGTGACCTTCGAGCCGCCGGCCACCGGATAGACATAGTGTACATCCGGATGAATCAGTCCGGAGACCTTGTGTTCATCTCCCATGATCTGCCCGAGGAATGCCAGAACCAGTTCCATCGCCCCGCAGCCGTCATTCTCATAGAGCATCATCGCATGAGGGACGCGCCCGCTTCCGGCCATCCCCTTCAACGCCATGACAGCGTCGTGGTTTCCTATGATCCCGTCCAGACTCATCTGTCCCTGCATGCGGTAAATCCCGCGATTTCCACAAGATAATCCTTTTCCCTCGATTCCGGAAGTGCGGCAAGGGCGCCGACAGCCTTGGAGACATATCCGTCAAGCCTTGAGACGGAATATTCAATGCCCTTGCCCGCCCGTACGAAATCGACTATTTCCTCCTTATATCCAGGATTCTCCTGAATATTCATGATCATCTTCCTTATTTCGGAGGCACGCTCGGCCGACGCGGCCTCCAAAGCCCCAAGGAGCGGGAGGGTGATCTTCTGCTCCTCAAGATCAATTCCAACAGGCTTGCCGATCTTCTTTCCTCCGGAGTAATCGAATATGTCATCCTTGATCTGGAAAGCCATTCCCAAGGAAACCGCATAGTCCCGCACAGCCTCGACCCAGACAGGTGGAGCATTCACCGAGATCGCCGCCGAAACGCATGTGGATTCAAACAAGCTCGCTGTCTTGCAATAGATTATCCTGAAATAGTCCTCTTCGACAGTGTCTCCGGACGAGGCTTTCTGAAGTTGCAGCATCTCGCCTTCCGCAAGGGCGCTGAGGGTCTTCGAGAAGATCCTTATGACCTCGTTGCCGTGAGCGGAGGAGGCCAGAATGTTGTCCATCGCCTTGACGAGCCAGAAATCCCCGAGAAGAACCGACGCAGGTCCCCCGAGAACGGCCATCACTGTCGGAGCGCCGCGTCTTTGGGAACTGTTGTCGGCCACATCATCGTGCAGAAGCGTGGCATTGTGCAGAAGCTCGGAAGCCGCGGCGTAACGGATGCTGTCCTCATTGGCCGTTCCGCCTCCGCAGGCACGGGCGGTCAACAACGACACGATCGGACGCAGCTGCTTTCCTCCATGCGCCAGAATAGCCTCGTTGGTGGCGTTCAGCAGTTCTATGTCGCTTCCCAGGGACGAGCGCATCAGACCGACCGTCTCCTGCCAGTCTTTTCCAAGGAATCCCTTTATCCCGTCCAGAGTCTTCATTCAGCCATCAGTCAAGATGCCCGACCAGCCCGGCCACCGTGTCCGGGAACCCGATCAGTTCCCTTGAGCGCGCGTCAAGCATTCCGGTCCTCACATAGTGATCCAGCAAAGCCTTCAGCGGCTCGTAGAACCCGTCAAGGTTGAGCGCGAGGATCTTCCCGTCGTACTTGCCCAGTTTCGCCAGCGTCAACGTCCCGATCACCTCGTCCAAGGTGCCGATCCCGCCGGGAAAAGCGACAGCGGCGCACGTACCATCACGCATCCTCTCCTTGCGCTCGGCCATCGTGTCCGTCCAGACGACCTCGTCCAGTCCCGGGAACTTGTACTCCTCCATGAAGCGCGGAAGCACCCCGATGTGACGGCCTCCGCATCTGACCACCTCGTCGGCTATCGCTCCCATAGTACCCTTGACGGCTCCTCCGGAGACAATGGTGTAGCCAAGCGAACAAGCCGCGCGGGTCACTTCCCGCGCAGCCTGATTGTACTTCCGGTCGATGTCGTAGCTTGCAGAGCAGTAAAAGACAATCTTTCGTTCGTCACCCATCCTTCAGTCCGTTAAAAGAAGAAAGCGACAGAGGCCATTATTCCGTTGAAGCTTTTACCGTTGTTGACCGCATCCTTCACAGCGTCCTTGGCGGAATCAGCCAGATTGCCGCCCTTGCTGTAGATGTCCCCGAAGTTCCAGAAATACTTGAAGGAGACCTGAAGTTTCCAGATCTCGAGCCCCGCGCCCAGACCAAGGCCGTACTCGAATTTCCTGAGGCTGTCCTTGAGACCGTCGGCGAACACACCCTTAGTGTCCTGCCCCAGACGGTAGCCGGCGAACGGCTCGGCGAACACATAAGGACGGAAGAGCAGAAGATCCGGTCCCCACTGAATCTGGACAGGAACCTCAAGATAGCCGACCTTCGTCTCGAAAGAGCCGACTGTCTCGAAGATGTTCGAGCTTCCCCATTTGTCGGCCGACAGACCTTTCACCTGATAAAGGACGGACGGCTGGACGGAAAATCCTCCAAGCAGGGGAATCTCGGCCGTGAGACCGACATGGTACAGGGAGACTGACTTGTTGTCAACATTCTTGATCGAGGTCGACGAGGATGTGAATCCTCCCATGACTCCCACTCTCGGCGAGAGGAAAGACCCGGCGGATGCATCCGTACAGAAAGCGAGCGCGGCCGCAACAGCGGCCATCATAAATGTCTTTTTCATGCCACAAGATGTTTTGAGTTAGAGCAGAGCGTCCAGTTTGGCTGTGATGTCCGCCTTGGGCACATTGCCCACAAGCTTGTCGACAACCTCTCCTCCTTTGAAGAAAAGGAGCGTAGGGATGTTCCTGATGCCGTATTTCATGGCGATGTCCTCGCAGTCATCGACATTGCATTTCACGACTGTGGCTTTGCCGTCATATTCGGAAGCTATTGTCTCGACCGTCGGGCCCAGCATGCGGCAAGGACCGCACCAGGTCGCCCAGAAGTCAACAAGGACAGGTTTGCTGTCGGAGAGAATCTCAGCGAAATTCTCATTAGTGGCTGTCTTTTCCATAATCATTGATATTAAAATTCCGGGACGGCAACCGCAATTACCGTTCCGGACACAAAGATACAAATTAGACGCTTTTTTTACAACGCCTGCTCGATGTTCCAGACAAAGGCGCGCAGACCGAGATCCTTGTAGGCATTGTCCTTCTGACGGAGGGCCTCCAGAATCGGGACAGCCTTCTCATCAGGGACGATCGTCAGAATCGCATAGTTCTGCTCCGGCCAGGCATGGTCGCCATAGTGCGGGATGCCGTCCACGCCTCCCCTGCCCTGGATGTCCTGCCACTGGGTGAAGCCTCGCTGCCCGAAACCCTCAAGCAGTTCGACAATCTCGTTGCCATAGGCCTGATTGTATGAGATAAATATCGCTTTCATATTCAAAAAATAATCTCTTTCGTCAATTAATGAATCAACCATTGATCCGCTTCATCCTCTTTGCCTTACGTTTTTCCTGCGCGGTGGCGAGGGAGCAGTAGATCGTCGGGATCAGCACGAGGGTGACAAGCGTGGAGATCGTCAGACCCCAGCAGACAGTCATACCGAGCGAACGCCACAACTCCGAGCCTTCTCCCTGGCCCACAGCCAGAGGAACCATACCGAGCACTGTCGTGAGAGTGGTCATGAGAATAGGACGAAGACGGCTTCTGGCGGCGGTGACCGACGCGTCGATGACGCTCATTCCCCTCTCACGCATCAGAATCGTGTAGTCAATCAGCACGATACCGTTCTTCACCACGATACCGAGCAGGATGATGATTCCGATCATCGCCATCACCCCGAGAGCCGTGCCCGTGGCCCATAGGCCGAGAATCACGCCGGTGAACGCGAACGGCACGGAGAACATGATGACGAACGGACTCATGAACGACTCGAACTGGGAAGCCATCACCATGTAGACAAGGATGATGATGAGGATCATCAGCACGATGAGATTCTTGAACATGGACTGCTGGTCCTCGTAGTCTCCCGAGATCTCGGTGGAGATGCTGTTCGGGATGTCGGTGGCCTTGACAATCGCATTGGTCGCGTCAACAGCCTCGCTCAAGGCATGCCCGTCGGAGACGATGCCGGTCACGGTGATGTACCTCTCACGGTTCTTCCTCTCGATCGTAGGCGGCACCTTGGCCTCGACGACCGTGCCGAGATCCTTGACGCGTACAGCCTTGCCGGCAGGGGTATAGACAACGATGTTCTCGATGTCCTGCACGCTTGAGCGGAATTTCTTGTCGTAGATGACACGGATGTTGTACTCCTCACCCTCCTCACGGTAGTAGGAGCCTACCGAGCCGTTCATCGCGGCGCTGAAAGCGGCGGCGGCGGTCGTGGAGTTCAGTCCGTTCAGAGCCAGCTTGGTCCTGTCGAAATCCACCTGGTACTCAGGAGTGTAGTCGTCACGGCTCAGCACGACCTGGGAGAAGTTCTCGTCCCCCAGCATCTTGCCCTGGATCTCCTTGGCGACACGGTCCGTCTCGTCGAAATCGTAGCCGAAGATCTCAAGCGTGATGGAGGCCGCTCCTCCGACTCCGCCCATTCCCTCGGTGACGGTCCCCTTCTTGACCTCAGGATACTCCCGAAGATCCTTTCTGATGATGTCGGCGATCTCGGTTGACGAGCGCTCGCGGTCCTCCATCGAACCAAGATTGACGTTCATCGAGATGATGTAGGATCCGTTGGACTGCATGCTTCCCCAGACGTTGTCCGAGCTCGCCTGTCCATAGCGGTACTGAAGCACCTGAATCTCAGGAATTTCAGACTGGAGCCTGGCTGCGAAGTTCTTGGCGAACTCACCTGTCACGGTCTGCTCCGTTCCGACCGGAAGCTCGATCGAGACGGTCAGACGACCCTCGTCCGAATGAGGGAAATACTCGCTCTTGACTCCCGGTCCGAGCAGAACAAGGACAGCCACGAATATTGCAAGGGCGCTGAATATGACGGTTTTCCTGTGTTCCATGGCCCAACCGATGATCTTGGCGTAGCCTTCGGATATGGCATTCAGGAACTTCTCCACATTGTCGAAGATGGCCCTGTGCAGTTTTCCGTTCTTCGGCTTGTTGCTGAGCATCTTCGAGCAGAGCATAGGCACAAGGGTCAGGGCGGCCGCCGTGGAGATGATCATGATGATGCTGACAATCCATCCGAGCTGCTTGAACATGATTCCGGCCATTCCGGAAACCATAGTCAAAGGCAGGAACACGCAGAGCATCGTCAGGGTGGACGCGATCACGGAGATACCCACCTCGGAGGTGCCGTGGACGGCGGCCTCGCTCGGTTTCTCGCCTCGTTCCAGGTGCGTGGAGACGTTCTCCAGCACCACGATGGCATCGTCCACGACCATACCGATCGCTATTGACAGGGCGGACATCGAGATGATGTTCAGCGTGTTGCCCGTGGCGTAGAGGTAAATCAGGGAACCCAGCAGCGAGATAGGGATCGAAAGCACGATGATGAACGTCGCCCTCCATCTGCCAAGGAACACATAGACGACGAGCATGACCACCAGCAGGGTGATGAGGATCGTCTCCTTCAGGGAGTCGAGGGTGTTGAGGATGTTCGTGGAACTGTCCACGACCGTGGTGATCTTCACGTCGGAAGGAAGGGTCGGCTCGATTGTCTTGAGTTTTTCCTTGACGCTTCTGATGACGTTGACTGTGTTGGCTCCGGACTGTTTCTGGATGGCTATCATCGCTGACCTCTCTCCGTCCGTATAGGACTCCTGGGATTTTTCCTCAAGCCCGTCGATGATGTTGGCGACATCCCGGAGATAGACCGTGTGGCCGTCCTTGGTGCTGACAACGATGTCCAGCAGCTCGGAAGGATCCTTGAACTCCTTCTCAACACGGAGGGTGAAGGACTCGGCGCCGATGTCGATGCTTCCGGAAGGAACGTTGCGGTTCTCCGCCGCGATGGTCTGGGATATTCCCGAAACGCTCAGGCCGTAGGCCTCCAGTTTGTTTGGGTCGCAATAGACGTGGATCTCCCTTTCCGGCGCGCCGGATACGCTGACTGTTCCGACACCCTTGACACGCCCCAGAGGTGTGACAAGCTTGTCGTCCAGAATCTTGTCAAGTCCCATCAGGTTCTTGTCCGCCTTGGCCGAAAGAATCAGCACAGGCATGTCATCCATGCCGAACTTGAAGAGCACCGGGACGGACGCTCCGTCAGGCAGGGATGAGTTCACAAGGTCCAGTTTGTCCCTGATGTTGTTGCAGGCCTCGTCGATGTCGGTGCCGTACTCAAACTCCAGAACGACGATGGAGATGTTTTCCTTCGACCTGGATGTGATGTCCTTCAGGTCCTCCACGCTGTTCAAAGTGTTCTCGAGAACCTTGGTCAGGTTGTTCTCGATGTCGGAAGCGCTCGCTCCCTGGTAAGACGACATCACCAGCACGACATTGGCGTCGAAATCCGGATAGTTCGCCAGCGAGGTGTTCATCAGTGAGAAGACTCCGAAGACCATGAAGGCGACGAACACCAACGCGGTCGTGACGGGATTCTTCACCGCAGATCTGTATATGCTCATAGTTTAAATTCTTTAGTTGTTCTTGGTGATCTCTACCTTGGCTCCGTCCTTGAGGCTGGAGCTTCCCTTCGTGGCAACGATGTCACCCTCGTTCAAGCCTTCGAGAATCTCGTAGTACCTGTCGAAATGACGGCCTATCTTCACGATCACGCTGTTGACGGTGTTGTCCGGAGAGACGACATAGACGCTTCTCTGTCCGGAACCCTGCATCTTCACGACAGCCTCGTCCGGAACGACGATGCTGTTGTTCACACCGAACTCGACCTTCACCCGGGCATACATCCCGGGACGCAGGGTCCTGTCCGTGTTGCCCACAAGAATCTCTGTCGTGAACGTGTGGCTTGTGGGGTCGATGGTAGGATAGATCTTGTTGACCTTCCCTGTGAACGTCCTCCCGGGGATCGCGTCGGCGGTGATCTCCACCTGATCGCCTTTCTTGACTTTCGTGTAGTCAGTCTCGGAGATTCCGACCAGAAGCTTGACAGGAGTGATCTGCTGGACGACGAAGATGGCCTGACCGGAATAAAGGTCGCCCTGATCGTAGTTCCTTGCCGTGACGACTCCGCTGATCGGAGACCTGAGCCAGGTGTTCTCAAGCAGGTTGTTGTACGACCTGCGGCTGACCTTCCAAGCCATCTCGGAGGCGTCATAATCGGACTTTGACACGCCACCCTCCTCATAAAGGCTCTTCAGGCGGGCCAGTTCGGTGGAGTCGTTCACCAGTTTGAGCCTTGCCTGGTCAAGCTGTGAGGCGTCCATCTCGGCGAGCAGCTGGTTCCTTTCCACAAAACTGCCGACATCCACCTTGATGGTCTTGATCCTGCCGCCGGTCTGCGGGGCGATGTTGTTCACGGCGAAAGCCTGCACGGATGATGAATATACTTCCGTCTGAGGCACTTCCTGCCTTACGGCCGTGGCGGTCGCGATCAATGTCGCCCTTTCCTCAACATTCTGTGCGGCGGATGCGCCGTCGGATTTCTTCCCGTTTCCGCAGGCGGCAAGCATCACGGCCGCCGAAGCAAAAATCATAGTTCTGGTAATCTTGTTCATATTCTTGATGTTTTATTTTTTACATATTTTCGAGATCAGGCTCTCCCTTTTCATCAATGAAATCATAGCCAAGGGCCTTCTCAAGGTTGGATTTGGCGACCACGAAGTTATAGATGGCCTGCGACTGGGCCAGACTGGCCTGAGTCAAGGTAAGCTGGGCGTCGTTCAGCTCGGTGATCGTGCTCTTGCCGACCTTGTAGGACCTGGCGGCGATGTCGTAGGCCTTCTGCGCCAGAGCCACGGCCTCGGTGGCGGAATTGAAGCTGTTCATGTTTGTCTCCATCGTGTTGAGGTACTGACGGATGGAAATCTTGAGCTGCCTCTCTGTCTCGATTCTCTGAAGGTCAAGTTGGGTGGCCTGCACCTTTGCCTGACGGACATCGCTGACGCGCTTTCCGCCGGTGAATATAGGAATCGAAAGACTTACCCCCACATAGGAATACGGAGACCATTGGTACTCGCTGAACTTGAAGTCGTTGGTCATGGCGATCATGCTGTACGAGAAGTTTGCGGCGAGGGTAGGCAGGTAGGCGGCCTTCTGCATGCGCACGGTGGAGGCCAGCTGCTCGGCCTGGATGGCGAGCTGGCGCATGGTCGTGTTGTACTCCAGCGACGGGTCACCGTTCTCGTTGATGTCCCGGAACATCTCTTTGGAAAAATCCTCAAGGGAGCCGGACACGTCGATGCTCCTGTCCAGATCGATGCCCATCACCGCCTTGAGCTGCCAGAGTGCAAGGATGACGGAACTCTCAGCATTGTAAACGTTCGGGATGGCCGCGGCGACGGTTGACTTCGCCCTGGTGTATTCAAGTTCGGAAGCCTTCTGGGCGTTGTAGCGCTTCTCGGTCTGCCCGAAGTTTTCAACGGCGTTCTCATAGACATTCTTATAGACATTGAACGCCTCCTTGGCGAGGAGTACGGCGTAGTAGGCCTGCTTAACCTGCGTCACCATGTCAAGTCTTGAGGAGCGGGCCTTCTCCACGGCGAGGTCAACCCCCTGACCGGAAATCTTTATGCTCTCCCAAAGCTGGGCGTTGACCAGAGGCATCGATGCGGAGAAACCGTAATTGTAGGTGTTCCAACGGCCCACGGCGAAGCCACCGCCGCCGGAACTGCTCTCGCCGGAATCCAACTTGACGGGATCCATCCCGGCCTTCTCGGACAGTTCGTTGATTCTCAAGAAATAAGGAGCAATCGAGCTGAGCATCCCGAATCCGCCGCCCTCATCATCGGAGCCGCTGTCGGAGTCCATGTACATCACCTGCTTCTTGATTGTTCTCTGGTAGGCTCCCGAAGCGTTGATCTGCGGGAAGAGAGAGGCGTAGGTGCCTTTCTTGGCATATTCGGTGCGCTGGATCTCCTTGTCCGCCACCTTGACGGCGACATTCTCGCTGAGGGCCACCCTCAAAGCGTCGTCCAGGGTAAGGATGACCTTGGCGGTGTCCTTCGGAGACTCCTTCGGAATGGTGTCGTTCCGGTACTGGGCCTGGGCGGAGAGAGCCAGAGGCAATGCCGCGGCCGTAAGCATCAAATGCTTGAATCTGTTTTTCATACTTATCTTAACTGTTTTTATCATTACTCAATTGATGAATACTTCTCCAGTCCTTTCGGGGTAAGGAGAGTTCTCGTGACGATGTCCTCGAACGCAGCCGCAAGCGACTTGAAAGACACATTGAAGCCCTCGATGCGGTAGCGCCCCCCGAGATAGTCGGCCATGCCGTCGTGCATTATGCAGATGAGAAGCTGCACCCCTTCGAAATCCATGTCCGAACGGACAAGTCCGGACTTCATCCCCTCATTCAGGCATTCCACCAAGAAGAAGTACATCGCCTTGTGGCGTTCATCGGTGCGCTTTGAGAAAGTCTCGGGATAGTATTTACTGATGTCCTTCGCCATCCTCTTGTCCTTGTCGATGGTCTTCTTCCTGCTCACCATGGAAAACATCGCCTTGAGGATCTGGACGACATCCTTGCCGGCGACAAGTTTCTCGAACTCAGCCTTCTTCCTCTCCACGTTGTAGGTCACTACATCGGCGACCAGATCCTCTTTCCGACCATAATACTCGTAGAAGGTCTTCTTCGAGATGCACAGTTCGCGGCAGATGTCATCGACGGACACCTCCCGGATCCCGTCCTTCAGGAAGAGTCCGTTCGCCGTCTTCATGATCTTGTCTTTTGTCAATTCAGCCATAATAACCAAATAATGTAATCCTTAAAAAATAACTTGGTAATCTTTGATTGTCTTTACCATCTTATTTTTTAACGCTTACAAAGCGGTAAACCGTTATGCAAACATTATGCAAATGTATCAGATTTTTAAGCAATAATTAATGAATGTTCTGCCACGTCCCACGCAGCGAAACATTCTTTAAATTTATTATCAATTAGATAAAACGATGCACCGGAAAACTGAAAAAATTTCCAAGTTTCCTAGAGTACGCCAAAATGTTGGAGAGCCGTGACAATTCCGTCCTCATCGACGGTGTCCGCGACATAGTCCGCGGCGGCCTTCACATCGTCCGTGGCATTGCCCATCGCGACACCTGTTCCGGCATATTCAATGATCGGGATGTCGTTGCCGCCGTCGCCGAACGCCATGCACTCCTCACGCTTGACTCCTATGCGTTCAAGGATTCTCGACGCTCCGTAGGCTTTTGACAGGCCTTCCGGCACGATGTCCAGAAAATACGGATGCCACCGGGTGTAAGCGACGTTTTTCAGGACCGGAAAAAGCAGACGTCCGGCCTGTTCTTCATCAAAGAATATGGTATATTCATAGACCGTGTGTTCCTTGGCGACTTGCGAAAGATCCAGAAAAGAAGACGGGTGCAGGTTGAGCTGATCGGCGACCTCGATTGCCTTGGTGCTGCTGAAGTTTATTCCGGCGATGGTGTCGGCGAACACCCAGCAGGAGACATTCTCCCGCGCGGCTATTTCCGCCACTTGAAGAGAAACCTCCTTGGAAAGCGGGTGGCTGTCAATCACTTCTTCACCGAGGGTGGTCTTGGCGCCGTTCATCTCCACATAGCCGTCGAACGGGAAACCGTCCAGATTGTTCATAACCAGCCTGGCGCGGCCGCTCGAAATGAAAAGCTTCACGCCGGCGGCCTGAAGCTTGCGAAGATTTTCCTTAAGGTTCTCGGACATCCGATGGGTATTGAAACTCACCAATGTGCCGTCTATGTCGAAAAAGATTGCTTTAATCATAAAATGTCCGTTCAGCAACGGTGAAAAACAAGCCGCAAAAAGAGCTTCTCAAGAGTTTCCAAGACCCTTGGCGAAATGCGTCGGCTCCGCCTTTTTCGGTCCGGCATCGGGGCAGACCGCCGCGGCAGGAATCTTTTTCCTGTAAGAATAAATAAGGAGTCCGGCTCCGAGCAGCACGAACGGAATGCTCAAGATCTGTCCCATGTCAAGCGCCATGGAGTTCTCGAAATCCACCTGCGGCTCCTTGATGAACTCGATGAGGAACCGCATCCCGAAGCAGACGATGAAGAATATTCCGATGAAAGAGCCTCTGTACATCTTGCCCAGTCTCTTGACATAGAGCCAGACCAGCCCGACGCCGAGAATCAGGTAGCTCAACGCCTCGTAGATCTGGGTCGGGTGCTTCGGCTCCGTCTCCCCCCTTCGCTCGAAGATGAATCCCCAAGGAAGCCCGGTGACATCACCGTAGATCTCCGAGTTGCAGAGGTTCCCGAGCCTGATGAACGTCGCGGCGAACGCCACAGCTATCGCCAGATGATCCAGAATCCAGAGGAAGTCGATATGGTTCTTCTTCCCGTATTTGTTTGCGAACCACCACATGCACAGAAGCAGCATGAGCGCTCCCCCGTGGCTGGCAAGTCCGCCGTGCCACACGGCGAAGATCTCGCAGAAGCCTTTCCATGAACCGAAATAATAGTCCGGCTGGTAGAATATGCAGTGTCCGAGGCGGGCCCCCACAAGTGTCCCTATCAGAAGCGTGTAAAGAAGCGGATCAAGAAGAGCCTCGTTGACTTTCTCCCTCTTGAAGAACTTCGCGAACATCCAGTAACCGAGAATGAAACCGGAGACAAACAGGAGACCATACCACCTGACGGCGAACGATCCGATCCTGAACATCTCCGGATTCATGTTCCAATGCACGAATAGCGGATCCATATTCAAAAATCACTTATCGCGCAAAGATAGCGTATTTTTCTGATTATCCGAGCGGCTATTCCCTGATGGCGGCGATGCCCGGAAGATCCTTGCCCTCGATGGCCTCAAGCATGGCGCCGCCGCCGGTGGACACGTAGCTCACCTTGTCGGCGAAGCCCAGCTTCGTGACAGCTGCCACAGAGTCACCGCCTCCGACGAGCGAATAGGCGCCGTTCTGGGTGGCCTCGGCCACGAATTCGGCGATCTTCTCGGTTCCGTGGGCGAAGTTAGGAAGCTCGAACACTCCGACAGGACCGTTCCAGAGGATGGTCTTGGAGGCGAGGATGATCTTTCTCCAGTTCTCAAGGGAAGCCTCGGAGGCATCCATACCCTCCCAGTCATCAGGAATGTTGAAAATGTCGAATGTCTGGCGCGGAGTGTCGTTCGTGAAGTCCTGACCCGACACTGTGGCGACTGAAAGCGAGAGGTTCACTCCTTTCTCCTTTGCCTCCTTCATGATCTCAAGGGCATCAGGCATGAGCTCGTCCTCATGGAGAGACTTTCCGATGTGGCCGCCCTGGGCCTTGATGAAGGTGTAGCCCATTCCGCCGCCGATGATCAGGTTGTCAACCTTGTCGAGAAGGTTCTTGATGACACCGAGCTTGCTGGAGACCTTGGAGCCGCCGATGATGGCGGTGAAAGGACGCTTGGCGTTCTGGAGGACGTTCTCGATGGCCTTGACCTCCTTCTCCATCAGGTAGCCGAACATCTTGTCGTCCGGGAAATAGGCGGCGATGAGAGCCGTGGAGGCGTGAGCCCTGTGGGCCGTGCCGAAGGCGTCGTTGATGTAGCAGTCAGCGTAGGAGGCGAGCTTCTTCACGAACTCCTTCTGACTTGCCTTCACGGCCTTCTTGGCTTCTGCCTTCTCCTCGTCCGTGGCATCGGCGGAGAGTCCTCTCGGCTTGCCTTCCTCCTCGGCGTAGAAACGCAGGTTCTCAAGCATCAGGACCTCGCCCGGCTTGAGTCCGGCGGCCTGGGCGTCAGCCTTCTGGCAGTCGTCGGCGAACTGAACCGGAACACCGAGACATTCGGAGACGTGGGCAAGAATATGCTTGAGCGAGAACTTCGGGTCAACTCCCTTCGGACGTCCGAGATGGGACATCAGGATAAGAGAGCCTCCCCCGGCGAGCACTTTCTTGAGTGTAGGGAGAGCCGCGCGGATGCGGGTGTCGTCTGTGATGTTGAAATTCTCATCGAGCGGAACGTTGAAATCCACTCTGACAATGGCTTTCTTGCCTTTGAAGTCGTAGGTGTCGATGTGCTGTTGCATAACCTTATTATATTAAGTAACCGTTAAAAAATAACTTGCCTCATCTTAGACAATCTTTTTGGTATATATTTCTTTTTTCATCAGTCATGTGCCACCGGCACACTCCTTCTTCAAAAAGCAA
>CAVIGZ010000006.1:0-64491 GCA_963642565.1 Bacteroidaceae bacterium
TTCTTACTTCCGGGCGGCCTCGGCGATGACTTTCTCGCTGCGGGCGATGAAGTCGGAGAGGGCCTTGCCTTTGAGGAGACCGTTGGAAAGGAGGGCGAGGTCGATCACCTGCTTGAGGATGTCGTTGCCGGCGGCATATTCATTGACCACGGCCTCGTGGGCGTCCTTTATTGCCTGACGCTCGTCGCGGATCCGCTTCTTCTCGTCCTCGGAGGCATCCTTGCCAGGCTCGGCCGGAAGTTCCTGCATTGGAGTGATCCTGGACCTGGCGTCGGTGACGATTCCGGCCATCACCGGGTTCTCAAGGTTGACGGTGATGTTGAACGACTCCGGCATATTCCCGTAGAAGTTCATTCCGCCGCCCATCGCGCTCATCTCGCGGTAACGCCTCATGAACTCATTGCGCGTGATGACGACAGGAGAGGCGTTCTCGCCAAGGTTGTCCGCCTCCACGAAATAGTCGTTGCCCTTCGGCAGGACGGCCTTGAACATCGCGCTGAGGTCATCCTTGTCGGCCTGCGCCATTTCCGGCTTGACTTTCTCGCCCTTAGGAATGAGATTGTCGATCGTGTCAGAGTCCACGCGGGCGAACCTCGTGTCGGAGATCTTCTGCTCCAGCAGGTTGACATAGTGGGCATCCAGCTCGCAGTCCATCAGAAGCACATCGTAGCCCTTGTTCTTCGCGGCCTCGATGAAAGCGTACTGCTCATCGGCATCTGTAGCGTAAAGGCAGACAACCTTCTTGTCCTTGTCGGTCTGGTTTTCGGAGACGGCCTTGCGGTAGTCCTCAATGGAGAAGTACTTTCCGTCCGTGTTTTTCAGCAGAGCGAACTTAAGCGCCCTCTCGCAGAACTTCCCGTCGGAGAGCATGCCATATTCGATGAACAGCTTGAGGTTGTCCCACTTCTTCTCCCATGCGTCGCGTTCGTTCTTGAAGATCTCCTCCAGCCTGTCGGCCACCTTCCTGGTGATGTAGGTCGAGATCTTCTTCACGTTCTCATCCGCCTGCAGGTAGCTTCTGGACACGTTCAGAGGGATGTCCGGAGAGTCGATGACGCCATGCAGGAGAGTCATGAAGTCCGGAACGATGTTGTCCACATGGTCTGTGACGAACATCTGGTTGCAGTAGAGTTGTATGTTGTTCTTCTCGATCGCCATCCTGTCCTTGATCTTCGGGAAATAGAGGATTCCGGTGAGGTTGAACGGATAGTCCACGTTCAGATGGATGTAGAACAGAGGATCTTCCTTCATCGGGTATAGATCCCTATAGAACTTCATGTAGTCCTCCTCCTTCAGTTCGGAAGGCTTGCGGGTCCATAGCGGCTCCACCTTGTTGATGACGTTGTCCTTGTCCGTGTCGACATATTTGCCGTCCTTCCACTCCTGCTCCTTGCCGAAGACAACCGGAACAGGCATGAACTTGCAGTACTTGTCCAGAAGCTGCCGGATCTTCCCGTTCGTGCCGTAGTCCTTGGCGGCCTCGTCATCAAAGTAAAGGGTGATGACGGTGCCTCTGCCGGTCTTATCGCAAGGCCCCATCTCGAACTCCGGGTTGCCCTCGCAGCTCCAGACCACAGCCTGTGCCCCCTCCTTCCATGAAAGGGACTCGATCGTCACCTTCTTCGCGACCATGAAAGCGGAATAGAATCCCAATCCGAAGTGGCCGATGATGTTCTGGTCCTTGTACTTCTGCAGGAACTCTCCGGCCGAAGAGAAAGCGATCTGGTTGATGTACCTGTCAATCTCATCCTCGGTCATGCCGATCCCGGAGTCTATGATCTTCAGTGTCTTGTCCTTCTCGTCAAGTTCGACACGGACCTTGATGTCCCCCAGTTCGCCCTTGAAGTCGCCGTTCGAGGCGATTGCCTTCATCTTCTGCGATGCATCCACCGCATTCGCCACCAGTTCCCTAAGGAATATCTCATGATCCGAATAGAGAAACTGCTTGATGACCGGGAATATGTTCTCGGTCGTCACTCCAATCTGTCCTTTGCTTGTCGCCATAGTATCTTTCATTTTTAAATTTTACGAATATATTCACCGGCCCCGCTGTCCGCAAGACCGGTTATGGAACAGTCAAAATATGTTCCACTGTCTGCGGACTGACAATTTGTCACCCAGCCCCGTCCCGGCGGTCAAAAACGACGGTGCCATCGAATTTCCGGCATTTCCCATCCCGAACATGTCCGGAAATCATCAGCAGGCCGATAAATATGCCCTCCGTGTATGGTCCGAAAGAACTCCTTCCCGAATTTTGGTAACGTACAAAATTCGGGAAGGAGTTCTTTCGGACCTTATTTACTGTAAAGCTTTATTTACTGTAAAAAGGACTACCTCTTCGCAAGCTCGGCATCAACGAAGAACGCTCCGGTCTCGCCGGCCTTCTTGAGCCTCTCCACAATCTCCTGAGCGGAATCCTCCTCCTCCACCTGCTCACTGATGAACCAGTCGAGGAATTCACGTGTGGCTCTGTCGTTCTCAGCCTCCGCCACAGCAGCGAGATCGTCAATCAGCTTGGAGACATGGCACTCGTGCTCGTAAACATGCTCGAAGACCTCCTGAAGCGATCCCCATCCCTCAGGAACGACATCGATCATTCCGATTTTGACCTCACCTCCACGCCTGATGACATAGTCGGCGAGCTTGAGGGCGTGTTCCTTCTCCTCGTCAGCCTGCTTGAACATCCAGTTGGCGGAACCGTTCCATCCTTCCTTCTTGAGGTGGAATGCCATCTGAAGATAAAGATTCGAAGACCAAAGCTCAGCGATAACCTGATCGTTGAAAGCCTTAACAAGTTTCTCTGAAATCATACTATTTAGAATTTATAAAATTTACCAAACGGATGTTCTTCATGCGAAAAGCGTGCCTGGAACGCCGTCGGCTTAATTTTAATTTCTAAAATCTATCAAAGAAACCTATTCCTTCTTCAAGGTGATGCTCGGGTTCTCGGTGGCCGCTCTGTAGCAGCGCGCCGTGACGACCAGAGCTGTGATGAGCAGCACGGCGACAAGAGCCAGGGCGAACACCCAGACGTAAATCGGCACCCTGTAGGCGAATCCGGACAGGTAGCGGTTCACTATCCACCAGCTGAGAGGCGTGGCCAGCACGAAGCAGACCAGCACGATCCTTGCGAACTCGACGTTGAACATCTTCAGGATCTCCCCTATCGTGGCCCCGTTCACACGCCTTACCCCGATTTCCTTGCGACGGTGCTCGGTCTCGAACATCACGAGCCCGAAGACTCCCATCAGCGAGATGATGATCGCAAGCAGGGTGAAGAGGGTTATGAGACGGGAGAAGTTGGCCTCGGTCTCGTACTGCCCCTGAAGTTTCTTGTCAAAGAGCTGGACATCAACGTCATCAGGATTGACAGTAGGGTCGATTTCGGAAACCGTGGCGGAGATCTTCTTCATAATCGCAGGGATGTCGGCGTTCTTCTCGGTGCGGACCAGAAGTGTGGTGAGAGGCCGCCAAGGGTGCTTCCCGAATATGTACAGAGCCAGCGGGGACACTTCATTTTTCAGCGAAGTGAAATTGAAGTCACGACAGAAACCTACGACCTCGGCATCTCCCTCATCCATATGACCCGGCATTTTTTCATTCAACACGAAGCCGAACTTGTTCTTGGCAGTCTCATTGAATATGAACACTCCGTTCTCGCACTGCTCGTCGGCCTGGGTGAAGTCTCGTCCCTCGACAACAGGAATTCCCATAAACTGGAGGAAATTCCAAGCTACAGGATAGCACTGGAAGCTGATCTGCTCGCCCTTGTACATTCTGCCCCAGCCCATACGGCTCGGCTGCACAAGGTCACCGTCGGCCCAAGAGATGTCCTTGATCTGAGGATCCTCCCTCAATTTGGAGCTCAATGCCTCTGCGGATTTACCTACTGTCCTGTTCACATTGGCGGTGATGAGTTCCTCACGGTCGAAGCCCATATCGTGGCTGAGCATATACTTTCTTTGGAGCCCCACGAACGTGGCGCAGATGATCAGCGAGATGGAGATCAGGAACTGTAATCCCACAAGCAAGTACCTGAAAACACGACCCTTGGAACTTGACGCGAACGATCCCTTGAGGGCGAGCGCCGGCGAGAACGAGGTGATGTAGAAAGCTGGATAGAGGCTTGCCACAACAGCGAAGAAAAGTCCAAGAATGATTGTGAATATGCCTACGGACATATTCGATCCAAATGCCGTGGAGCAGGTGATGAGATTCGCCGCCGTGGATGTCTGGAACAGCATCACGACAGCCGCAGCCAGAGCCAACGAAATGACTATCAGCGAGACAGCCTCCATCATACAGTCCACGATCAGACTTGCCCTTGAGGCTCCGAGAACCTTTCTGGTGTTGACCGAGTGAACACGCACAGGGACGAGGGCGAAGAAGAAGTTAACGAAATTGATGAACGCGATGACAATGACCAAGAATGCGATGGCAAGCAGGGTGTAAGTGGTTGACTTGTTGCCGCTCGCACCGTTACGGTTCGCGATTGTCTGATCGAAATAGGTCTCGGTCAGAGGGATGAGATGAACCTTTGTCCGCTTTATGGTTTCAGCCTTTTCCTCGTCACTGGCGTCGGAGTCCCCGCCGATCAAATCCACCATAACCTTGCAGGCAGCTGCCTCAAGGTCGTCCTTGGACACTCCTTCCTTGGCCTTGAAGTAATAAGGGTAGCTCCATTCACTCCAGCTGTCAATGGACTGGTCTCCGATCGGGCACATAGCCTCGAAACTGGACAAGTCGGAGTTAATCGGCATATCCTTGTAGATCGCCACTACATTCGCATCGTGATAAGTTCCGGACTGCCAGTCTCTTATCATTATATGTCCGCCGACTCCGACACCGTATTTCTTCGCCGCGGATTCGCTGAAGGCATAATCCCAGACTCCGACATAGTTGTCCCAAGAACCCTCGGCAAGCTCAAAGCCGAACACATCAAGCGAACCTTTGTTCATCCCGGACATCTTGATCAAGACTGCAGGGTCGGAGAGCGTAGGATTCTTTCCGTCCCCGACAATCGATTCGATTGACTGTCCGGACAGATATCCGGTTCCTCCAGCCTCAATCTCAGAAACCGAGGTGAGCATCTGCTCGAACGGTGGCCTGTTCAGCCAGACCATATACTTTCCTTCCGTGTACCAGTCCGGCAGCGAGACGCAATATATCCGGTCCGCATCCTTGACCTCTTTATTATAGGTCAGATCGTGATGCACCTGCACCATAATGATGTACAGCGCGGCGAACGCCACCGTCATCCCCAGAATGTTCAGCACCCCGGACAGAGGTGTTCCCATCTTTCTTTTTCTGAATATGCCCATAGCTCCAAAATTTTATAATCCTGTCCATCTCCCGGGAACATTCCTTCTCCTCCCTCCCTGCCTTCTTAGAAGCTGTTTAAATTCCCGGACAACGCAGGATCCCGGAGCCACTTTTATGCCACAATGGTCAATTATTTGTGTTTAAATACTTTATCAATCAAGGTAAACACAAGAAGTGTAAAGTTTCTTTACACCCACTGTAAAGAAACTTTACACTCCGGGTCATCGGCCGACGAAGAAGTCGGCATAGAACCTGGCGTAGGAGTGCCAGGAGTTGCGGGAGATGAAGTCACGCAGGACTTCAGGACTGACGCTCCGGTCGGACTTCAGGATCTCTATCATCCCGGCTTCGGAACCGTAAACCATGCAGACTCCCTCACGGGCGAGATCGGCGAAGGCGCCGACAGCCGGACCCACCGGATTGCCGCCCATAGCCAGAGTGTCCATCAGGACACCGGAACCGGAGACGCTGCCCGGAAGGTACGGGAACAGGACAAATTTACTGGATCGGACCAGCGAGGCAAGTTCCTCAAAGTCAGCGGACCGATTCTCGAAGACGATCCTTGACCGGCTGGCTGAAAAGCCGTCGGAAGAATCGCACCCGGCTACCGCCTTTTCGATCCCATTGGCCAGAGCGGCATCCCGGCAACGGCCTATGATCCTGACATTCAAGCCCGCCGCACGGACCGCCGGGCTGGAGACAAATTCAAGCACACCCTTGTACGGAAGAATGTTTCCCCAGATCAGAATCTCATCATGGCAGGAGAAGCGGGGATCCGCCCCTGAAGCCAAAGAGGCGGCGGAAGCGTCACCTGGCAGGCCGCCCGAAACAGCCTCTTCAGCCGGAGTTCCCGCAACAGGATGACAGATGTACCTGACCTTGTCAGGAGAACAGCCATATTCGGAAAGCAGCCCCCGGGCGAACGAGGCGGTCTCGCAAGAGTGGGAGACGACGAGACACGAGCGCATGAGCTGCACCTTTGTGAGCGACCGCGACATCCAGTTCTCACCTTTGTGCGGACGAGGGTTATGGAATATGAAGACGAGCTTCCCGCGCCGTAGCCTCATTATCAGGAAACTCAGCCTGACCATCAGGTACTGGACAAATGCCAGCCTGTGGAAAGCGATCGTCTCCACGAAGCTCAGCAGGAATATGTCCGCCTTGAACGAATGCCTGAGCAACGCCCAGCCCTGCGCCAGATACGGCTTGCCGCCGATGTCGAGGACATCGAACCATTCAGCAAGATTCTCCTTCAGAAAACTGAAGTAGCGGTTCGGGCAGCCGTTTTTCCTGTTTGCGGACGGCGAGACATAAATCTTCTTTTTCATCCTCTACCTTCTCAACAACTTTTTCAATGAATATGTCAGATCCCCCACCGGGAACTGCCACGCCGGAGTCCCGATGTAGGTCTTGTAGTAATACTTCTCGCTCCGGTACCTGAGTTCCCGGATCTTGATCCTGTCGAAATATTTCCCGGTGGTCGCCCCGTGCTCATGGACGACCGAAACCTCGGGAAAATAATAGACTCCCTTTCCGATCCGCTTGAGCCTCTCGGACAGAATCATCTCCTCCGAGTACAGGAACGTCCTAGAATCCATCTCTCCGCACGCGAAGTAGTCGGCGGACCTGACCATGAAGAACGAACCGGAAATCCGGTAATGAAATCCTTCCTGAGCCGTCTGCGAATAGTCCTCCCAAAACGGCTTCCCAGACTTTGAGAAGAACAGGTTCCTCCAGTAAAGGGCCACATGCCTGTCCCAGAAACTGACAAAAGGTTCAGGGCTCTGGAGCCGGCCGTCCAGACCGACGACCTTGGGGCCAAGCGCCCCGGCATCCTCCAAAGACATCAGCTTGTCCGCCATTCTGTCCACGACATCAAGTCCTTCCAGCCGGATGTCGTTGTTGGCGAACAGCAGCACGTCAGGAGCGAACTGGTTCCTTGCCACCTCCGCCCCAAGATTATTGCCTTTGGCGAAGCCAAGATTCTCCTCCGACGGCACCACGAAGACGCATTGGTCAGCCCCTTTGAACGCCTCCAGCAGACGGTCACGGCTCTCCCCGGTGCTGCCGTTATCGACAATCACGACGGCATGGTCAGACCGGATCTTCGCAAGTTCGCCCCTCACGAACCCGATCGTCTTCTCCTCGCTGTGATAATTGATTACAATGACTCCGATCATCATTCCCTCTCCTGTTATTTCAAAAACAATCCCGCCACCGCACGGCGGAAAGTCCATTGAATTTTCTTCACCAGACGTCCGGCTCCCCTTAATTCCGCGACAGGACGCACGCCTGAATGCTTCACCAGTTCAAGGTAAAGGACATTTCTGGCATTCTTCCCCTCGCCCAGAAGCAGATCCGGCTTGAATCCGCATTTCCATAAAACCGGCATCAGGCTCAATTGGTCACGGATCGAATAATCCAGATATTCCTTCCACCAACTGTCCGAGATCCTTTTAACCACAGGGTCGTTATGCCGCCTCAAAATCAGATTGTTCTCCATCAGCCCGAAATGACGCGGAAAACCCTCCTTCTTCAGATGTCTTCTCTGCCTCAACGCATCAAAAAAGCCGATCCGTACATCCTGATAGCATCTGGAGATCTCCTCATAGACGCAGTCCCTCTGCGGATGAGAGACCTGAGCCATCAAAGAGCCGGACTCAATTCTCTCATTGACAATGCGGTAAAACTCATCTCCAATGACACGGATGTTGGCGTCAATCCAGACACTCACATCGTAGCCCGGCAAAACCGCGTGTGGCTGAAGCTTGACATAACGGGAAAGACGTGTTCTATCGTTGTTTGAATATGGGATAGGCCTCACCTGCCAGACCCCGGCCCTGCCCTCCTCGATGTCATTGGAGAAGCAGACATATTCAAAACCCTCATCCACAACCAGAGGCTGCGGAAGGGTGTCGTAACCACCGACAATGCTCGTGTAGATCACTTTCCTCATTTCTTTCCTGCTGGTAAGACACATTGACGGCCAAGTTCTTCAAGATAGTCCTGCGTGTAGAAGTCCATCCTGCCGCAAAGGCTGGCGAATGTCAGTTCCCCGAAATACAGCCTGTCCCCCACTACATAGAAGTCCGCGCGGACCTCCGGAAATCCTTCGGAAAGAGAGGCCGCAGCCGAAAGCATCCTGTCCAGACACGACGGTCTGGGAACCTTCCCACCCCCGTCCCTGTAATGCTCCGTGAAGACCGAGGCCTCCGGATGTACATTCCAGTCCAGATCGTAAACATTCACGTAAGTCCCTTCGGACGTCCTGTCATAGCAGGCCCATACAGAGTAGGGTTTCCCGTCGAAGCACCAGATCTTATAGTCTGTCATCGGCCTTCCCGACGGCTGCTCAAGCATCTCCTCCGCCACCACGCATGGAGAAATCCCGTTGTAGTACATCTCCCCGTGGACATAGCCGTACTTGACTTTCAGATGGGCGGCAAGGTCCGCCCGGACGGCCTCGGGATCAAAATCCCTTGACTTGTCGATGATGCGGCACGAACCGCTGTCATGGTTGCACTTGATGACGAATTTCTCAGGAAGAGAATCAAAGTCAATGTCTTCCGCCTTTCTCCAGACTCCGTACAAAGGCACGAGAATGTCACCGAGTCCCTTAGCCTTGAGATATTCGCGGACCTTGTACTTGTCCGCACAATCCGACCACTTGGAAGTGTCCGAAAAACACATCAGCCACTGGATCTTTTCATTCAGGTCCCGAGGATTGTCCCAATTGATGGGATAACCTTTCCATTTCAACCACTCCCGTTCCACCAGTCCGGCGTGGAAATGGTCAAGCATGAACCTGCGGTAAAGACGGTATATTCGCTTCCTTAAAGTCATGATTCCTTATTCAAGTTTCGCAAGTGGCTATGCACCTGTGATAAAATACCTTATCTCACGTTTGAAGAGCATCCTCATGAATAATCAATTCACGTTACCCCTTCCCTAAATCCCTCCCCTCGGGGGAGGGACTTGCTCCGTCCCTGCCGTGACGGGAAAAAGGGGTTTCGCACATGCGAAACTTAAATTCCTTATTCAAATGGAGTTTGGATTTGACAAAAGACCTTTCCCCTTCGCTCAACGAGAAGAAATAGGCCGCCACTCCGGTGGAGACGAAGCCGACCGCCAGAGACACAAGCAGACGCCAAAGCCCGGGATCAAAAACCCTCCTGACCAGGAATGTCACCGCCAGCGCGATGACCGCCGCCGGCACGACCTTCCCAAGGACCTCCTTGACAAACATCATAGGCGGGAACCCTATCTGTCTGCGCAGCAGTCCCAGTTTCACGATGTCATTGACCACATAAACCCCTATGAAGACCAGATAGCATGAACATGCAGGCGCTCCGCTCCTGTAAGCGAGCCAGGTTATCGGGAATATCAGCAATGTGACAGCGGATGTGACCATGTAGAAACGTCTTATGTTACCCGATGCCTGAACCAACGTCGAGAATGAAGTCATCAGAAGATCCAGACACAAACCGGCCAGAGTCAGCCTTGTGAACAAAGCCGTACCGTCAGGGACAATCCTTCCGAGCCACAGCTCCAACAAAGCCTCCGCCTCAAAAAGGAACGGAACCGCCAAAGTGAAGATTATGAGAAACGCATACTTGGATCCCTTGCAGGCCAACGCAAAAGCATATTCCTTATTGTCCGAGACATAGGATTTGGTGATCTGCGGGTTCATCGCTGTCAGCACATTGGTCACGAACTGCTTCACCATGCTCTCCACGTTGAGCGCGATCCCGCGCATAGTGTTGAAAACCACACCGAAAAAATAGTTCACCAGCAGGGTGATTCCCTGTGTGTTCACCAGATAGACTCCGTACGAAAGCCCGTGCCATCCGGCGAAACCGAACATCTTTCGGAAATATGTCCTGTCGAATCCCGCCCGGACACGGCTTTCCTCAAAGAAATGCCGGCAGTAGGCGGCGTACAGAAAACGGACAAGTACGGCGACGGCGCACATCATCGCGGCGTAGATGACCAGCCTGTCCGACTCAGTGATCATCAGAAGAATGGCGACCGCCAGTTTGAGAAGTCCCTCAACCACTCCTATGACAGCGAAAGCAGACATTCTCTCGTGGGCGATGATCGTGGCGTTGTACGGGACGCTGAGCAGATTGATGACGAATGTCAGAAGCGAGAACTGAAAAACCCACCGCGCGGCTGACAGCCTTCCTTCCGGCAGTTTCATCACATTGTCCATGTACCAGAGTCCGATCGGCTCGGCGATCATAAGGACAGCGGCGGAGACCAGCAGCATGATTGTCACCGCCGTGGCGAAAACCCGCCCGAGGCTGTCCATGTCAGACCGGCCGATCTCGACTGTGAGAAAACGGCTTATGGCCGTGGACAGGGAACTGGTGATTATCGCCATCATCGAGACGAAACTGCCGACCGTCTCATAGACACCCTTGTCCTCAACTCCCAAAGAGTTAAGGACAACTCTGGCGGTGAAAAGTCCGATGGCCATAAGCAGGAACATACGGAAGTACAGCGCAAGGGTGTTTCTGGCTATCCTGCTGCTGTTCTCCGAAATCTGTCCTGACTGCCGGCCCTTCATCTTCAGCTGTTTTACTTCATGGACATACTCAATGACCTACTTCAACGGATTGAGATCGCTCTTGTACCACTCCATGAAACGGCGGATGCCGTCGTGGAGTGAGGTGCTTGGCTTGTAGCCCAGTTCTGTCTCCAGTCCGGTGGTGTCGGCGTTGGTCTGATAGACGTCTCCGGCCTGCATCGGGAGGAAAATCTTCTGCGCCGGCTTGCCGTAAGCCAGTTCGATTTCGCTGATGAAATCCATGAGCTTCACAGGATGCGAGCACCCGATGTTATAGACTTTGGCAGGAACGCCGTGGGCGCATCTTTCCGCCTCCGGAGCGTGATCAATGACACGGATGGTACCTTCCACGATGTCATCCACGTAGGTGAAGTCGCGGATCATGTCCCCGTTGTTGAAGACCTTGATCGGCTCCCCTTTCGCGATCGCGGAGGCAAAAAGCATCGGAGACATGTCAGGACGGCCCCACGGACCATAGACGGTGAAGAAGCGGAGTCCAGTGGAAGCGAAGCCGTAGAGTTTTGAATATGAATGCGCCATCAGCTCGTTGGCCTTCTTGGTCGCTCCGTAGAGGCTTACAGGACAGTCGGCCTTGTCGTCCTCCGAGAACGGAACCTTTTCGTTCAGCCCATAGACCGAGCTGGAGGAGGCATAGACCAGATGCCCTACGCCGAAACCCCGGCACGCCTCAAGAATATTCAGGAATCCGTGAAGGTTGCTTTCAAGGTAGGAATATGGGTTCGTGATTGAATACCTCACCCCGGCCTGCGCGGCAAGGTTGACAACCTTGTCGAACCTTTCCTTCCCGAAAAGAGAGTCCAGCGCGGCCTTGTCACAGATCGACATCCTGACGAAACGGCAGTTCGGAAACTTTCCGCTCACGACCTCGGAACATTCCTCAAAAGAGCCGGAGAAGCCGTTCTCCTCAAGTCTTCCGTATTTAAGACGTACATCATAGTAGTCATTGATGTTGTCCAGCCCGACAACATCGTCTCCTCTTTCAGCCAGCCTCGCCATCAGCCTTGAGCCGATGAATCCCGCCGCTCCAGTCACAAGTATCTTCATCTCAGATCCGTTTTAATGGTTAACATTTGGTCGTCACTCCGGCAGATTCAGTGGCCGTGACCACACGACCACCGTTCCCGCAAATTGCGCAAATATAGCAAAAACGGCGTAATTTACATTCTTGCCGATTAGTATTCAGTCAGTTTCAGTCTGAATTTAAGGCTTCGGCACCCGTCCGGGAAGATTTTGTCCTCCTCCTGCGTGAAACCGAGCTTGCGATAGACATCTCCGTCTGACCAGGATGCGTCAGCATAGCTCATCACATCGTCAGGACGGACATCCTCGACGAACGCCTTCAGGAGCTTGCCCATTCCGCCGTCCACTCCGATGCCGTCTGAAGAGGCATAGCGGATCCACTCGCAGGAACGGATGTCGCGCTCTCCTTTGCGCCAAACCCTCGGGGCGGAGAAACCGGCCACGGCGACCAAAGTCCCTTCCGGGACATCCCCGCCGCGCCTGACGTACAGTCCGTAGAGGTGACGGCAACGGGTGTAGCCCAAACGATGAAAGGATTGAAGGAACGGTTCGGCGACAGCCCTTTCAATCCTTCGCACCTCGCAGTTGCGGGCGTATATCCGTTTCAGGCCGTCCAACTATTTCAAGCCCTCAAGGCAGGTCTTGACATGGGCCTCGATGTCCGAGGCGGAATAGTCAGTCTTCTCAAACCTGTCGCCGGTGATGTGCTCGAAAAGTTCGATGTAGCGGTCGGAGATCCCGGCGACGACCTCCGGGGTCATCTGTGGAACCTTCTGACCCTCCTGGCCTTGGAACCCGTTTGCCATCAGCCATTCGCGTACAAATTCCTTGGAAAGCTGCCTCTGACGCTCACCTTTGGCGAGCCTCTCCCCGTACCCCTCCGCATAGAAATAACGCGAGGAATCCGGAGTGTGGACCTCGTCCATCAGATAGATCTGACCATCCTTTCTGCCGAACTCGTACTTCGTGTCAACAAGGATAAGCCCATGTCCGGCCGCGATCTCGCATCCCCGCTGATAGATGGCCCTGGTGTAGGCCTCCAGCCTCTCATAGTCCTCACGCCCGACAAGTCCCTGCGCGATGATCTCTTCCTTGGAGATGTCCTCGTCATGTCCCTCGGCGGCCTTGGAGGTAGGGGTCACAAGAGGCTCCGGGAATTTCTGGTTCTCGACCATTCCGTCGGGCATCGGGACCCCGCAGATAGTCCTCTTTCCGGCCTTGTACTCCCTCCAGGCGTGTCCGGCGAGGTAGCCGCGGATGACCATCTCGACCTTGAATGGCTCGCACTTGTGGCCGATTGTGACAGAAGCGTCAGGCACGGCTATCTTCCAGTTGGGGAGGATGTCGGCGGTAGCGTCCAGAAACTTGGCCGCTATGCGGTTCAGCACCTGTCCCTTGTAAGGAACGCCTTCCGGCAGAACCACATCAAACGCCGAAATCCTGTCAGTCACGACCATCACGAGATACTTTCCGTCGATGTCATAGACATCGCGTACCTTACCGACATACTTTCCAACCTGTCCCGGCAGTTTGAAATCGGTTTTCACTATCGCTTTCATATTCTTTGAATTAAGTTCGACTTCCCTGTTTCACCGCATCACGGAAACCATTCCGCGCACACGTTTGCAAATTTAACGATTCTTCTTCAAAATCTCATCCACGACGGGCGCAATCTTCTCATAATCGTACCCCCTTGTGAGGCCGAACCTGAGAAGCTTGAACTTTTCCTGCGGATCCCCTTTCAACGTTCTGTACTTGGTCTGAAGCACAGAGACCATGCGCCTGTCCGCCTCCTCGGGGTCAATCTCCCCAAGAGCCTCCGAAATGGCGGACTTGTGGATTCCCTTGCCGCTCAATGCGAAAGAGATCTTAACCGGTCCCCAGCCGGACAGACGCGCCTTTTCCCTGGCGAAAGCGGAGGCGTACCGGACATCATCCACAAACCTGTCGGCCACAAGCGACTCCACCAGCCTCTCCGCCGCCGCCCTGTCCCCTTCCAAAGCGGTCAAAGCCTTTCTGAATATGTCCGAGCGGCAATATTCCCTCTTCACACACTGCGACTGCAGACGGTCCAGAACCTTGTCGTACTCCTGCATATTCCTAAAAATCAAAACCGAGACTGAAATAGAACCCCACATTGCGGGTGTAGTCCGACCAGTGGATGTTCGCGCTCACCGGGCCGATGATCGAATTGTAGGTGTACTGCAGTCCGAATCCGAAATAGTCCTTCATCTCATCCTTCCATCTCTTTACGGAAGACAGCTCATCGCAGGATGCCGTGTAGTTGGCGATCATTGAAAGATAGTTGTTTTTCAGCAGTTTGACTCTCAAATCCGTCCTTAGCACCCCGAGCGTCTTCTGCATGGCCGCGGCGTTGTTGATCCCTATGAAAGGAATCTGCTGGTCAAGGTACCTGCCGGCCATGCTGCCGCCGATGGTGTTCGTGAACGGCACCGGAACATCATCGCCGATGAGCCAACGGAGATCAAGGGAAGGGATGAACGCGAGCATGTCCCCTCCTACAACTCTCTTCGCCTCAAACTGGACGGCGTGGAAGTTATTGAAATCCTTCGGCCCGCCACCGAACACCCAATCGTATGACAGTCCGATGGAGCTGCCTTTCGTCGGGATGTACGCATTGTCGAACGAGTCCTTGCGGGCATCGACGAAGAACGTCACATAGTCGTTGGACAACTGGTTGACATCGTAGTCGCCGAACGCCTGCTCGGCCATCAGGGAACTGACCTTGTAGTAGTCGTTCCTGAGACCCGTCTTGAGGAAGAACTTCGACCACCTGATGTTGGACAGGAAGATCTCCTGACGTACGTCAAGGAAGTTGATCCTGAAACGGTTGTCACCGATGCTGAACATGTTCCTGTCCGTGTACCTCACTCCGGTCATCACATTGAAGGACAGACCTCTCGGAGAGATGTAGGAATATGTCAGACCGGCGTTGGGGTTGGTTCCCACCTTGCCGGTGAAGTCCAGTGACGAGCCTTGGATCCTGTGGACTCCCAAGCCGAGGTTGATCAGCACGGACACGATCTCCTCCGTGTCGAAGCGTCCTCCGAGGCCGAGCTGGCAGACAGGACCCCGCTTGCAGTTGAACCGCAGACGGTACGGCTCCTGATCCCCGAGCAGCTCGTAGTTCACATAGTCGAACGCATTGGTCCCGAAGATGGTCGCCACCGCGTCCTCAATCTCCTCGTTCCCCATTCTTGTTCCGGCTCCGACCTTGATCTTGTTCATCAGATAGAGACTTTCCCTGTCGTCCACGCCGGAGATCTCGACTCCGGACACCAGCACTTTCCTCAGGCGGATGTCGTCAGCCGGATCATTCCGGAGGACGGTCACGTCCTGACCGACAAGAGCTTTGACGGAATCCAGCTTGTCGGCGACCGACAAGGCGGCCAGATACCCTCTGTGAATGATCGTGTCTATGCTCCTGTCATCAAAGCTGAGCATGTTGAATTCATGCAGATCCGGCTTGATGTTGACATCGGGGATGTCCACATTGGACTCGAACGACGTGCGGCCCAGCATGTCGATGCCGGTGTTGATGATGTCGGCCAGATTGTTGATCTGGTTGTAGTTCCTGTAGCCGTCGGACAGGTTCACCCCGATCACGATGTCCGCGCCGACCTTTTTGGCGAGGTCTGTCGGATAGTTGTTCCTCATGCCGCCGTCAACCAGCACCATCCCGTCAACCCTGACAGGGGCGAAAAGTCCCGGGATCGACATCGTGGAGCGCAGGGCCGTGTTCAGCTTGCCCTCCGTCCAGATCTTCGCGGTTCCGGACACGAGGTCCGTCGCCACGCAGAGGAACGGGATCGGAAGGTCATAGAAATCGGTCTCGTCCTGATAGCCTACAGAAAGCGAGCTGAAGATGTTGTTGACGTTCTGCCCGTAAACCATGCCGGAAGGAAGACTGCCCAGAAGATTGTCTCTCACCATGTTGGTGGCATCGGCCTGGCCGGCTCCGAAATGGATGTCGTCCACCCTCCGGATGTACCGCCCATCGGACTCCTTCATGTGCATGTACTCCTTCGAGTCATAGAGGAAAGGGAAGGAAAGGGCGTATTTCTCCTTGTACTTGATCGATGAATATGAAAGATAGTCCCTGGGCACCTTGTCGCTCAAGGCCATGTCCCAGTTGATGTCCCTTATGATGGAGTCCAGATGATCCGCGTCATAGCCAAGGGCGTAGATCCCGCCCACAAGACCTCCCATGCTGGTTCCCATCACGATGTCCACCGGAATGCCGACCGACTCCAGGTACTTTATCACCCCCACGTGGGCCGCCCCCTTGGCTCCGCCTCCGCTGAGCACGAGAGCCACGGTCGGGCGGTGTCTGACCTGCCTGACGGAGTCCAGCCTGTGTCTGATCTTCTCAACCCTGAGATCCTTCATCTCACGTCTCTCGTCCAGCACGGAATGCTGTGACTGAGCCCGTACCGCAGGCATCGACGCGGCCATCACGGCCAACGACGCCAGAATCAATCTCGTTTTCGTTTCCATAGTCATTGCAGTTATGTTGTCATTCTTCCTTCGTCTTTTTTCTGTGCTCCCCGGCCAGCATCCCGCATGCGGCGAGGATGTCCTCTCCCCTGGAAGCCCTTATCGTACAAGTGATTCCATGATTGGAAAGCCTGTCTCTGAAGCGTTCCATGATGATCTGCGGCGGCGTCTCGAACGGAGCGTCCGGGATCTTGTGGAAGCGGATGAGGTTCACCCTGCACTCCAGGCCGCGGAGAAGCCGGATAAGCGCGTCGGCGTGGCGCTTGTCGTCATTCAGTCCCGCGAACATGGTGTATTCGAAACTCACGCGGCGCTGGCCCGAAAAGTCATATTCACGGATCATGTCGATCGCGTCCTGCACCGGCCAGGCCTTCTGCACCGGCATCATCTCCGCCCTCTCGTCCGGGAACGGGTTGTGGAGACTGACCGCCAGATGACAGCGTGTCAGGTCAAGGTACTTTTTGAGATTCGGCAGAACGCCTATCGTCGAGAGGGTTATGCGCTTGGGACTCCAGCCGAATCCCCAGTCGGAGGTCAGCACCTCGACGGCCTTCATCACGTTGTCAAAGTTGTCAAGCGGCTCGCCCATCCCCATGAAGACGGCGTTCGTCAGTTCCTCGGCCTCGTCGATGCCGACAAACTGCGAGAGGATGTCCGCCGCGGTGAGGTTGCCGTGGAACCCCTGCCGCCCCGTCATGCAGAAATGACAGCCCATGCGGCAGCCTGCCTGCGAGGAGACGCACAGCGTCCTGCGGTCATCGTCAGGAATCATCACAGCCTCGACGGCATTGCCCTCCCCCACCGGGAAAAGGTACTTCTTCGTGCCGTCGGAGGAGACCTGACAGGCCGAAGGCAATGTCAAGCCAAGGGAATATTCCTTCTCAAGCCTCTCGCGCCCGGCCTTCGAGATGTTGGTCATCCCGCCGATGTCACGGACCTTGCGTCCGTACATCCATCCGGCCATCTGCTTGCCGGTGAAGGCAGGCAGACCGACTTTCAAAGCTATTTCCTTCAGTTCGTCAGGGGTCTTTCCCAGCAGTTGCTCACGCATAACTTTCATGTTGGTTTTCCACTGCAAAATTAATGAAAAATAACGCCGGATTGGACGTAATTTTATATCTTTGTCACAAAGGCGACATCTTTTCGCCCAAAAACAACTAACAACATTATTTACATTATGGCAAAAGAGGTAGAGGCTAAGGCCACGGACGCGGGAGCCGCAAAACTCAAGGCGCTGCAGGCCACGATCGACAAGATTGAGAAAGACTACGGGAAAGGAACGATCATGAAGCTGGGGGAACAGCCACAATGGGACGTGCAGGTCATTCCGAGCGGTTCCGTCGCACTTGACCACGCACTCGGAATCGGAGGTTATCCGCGCGGAAGGATCGTGGAGATCTACGGTCCGGAATCCAGCGGCAAGACCACTCTGGCGATCCATGCGATCGCCGAGGCACAGAAACAGGGCGGCATCGCGGCGATGATCGACGCGGAGCACGCTTTCGACAGAACCTACGCCAAGGCTCTCGGGGTGAATCTGGACACCCTGCTCATCTCGCAGCCGGACAACGGCGAGCAGGCGCTTGAGATCGCCGACAACCTGATCCGTTCGGGTGCGATCGACATCGTGGTGGTCGACTCCGTCGCGGCACTGACTCCAAAGGCGGAGATCGAGGGCGAGATGGGCGACAACAAGGTCGGACTCCAGGCGAGGCTGATGAGCCAGGCCCTGAGGAAACTGACGGCCAACATCGCCAAGACTAACACCTGCTGCATCTTCATCAACCAGTTGAGGGAGAAGATCGGCGTGATGTTCGGAAACCCGGAGACCACGACAGGAGGCAACGCCTTGAAATTCTACGCCTCCGTCCGCATCGACGTGCGCAAGACCACGCAGCTCAAGGACGGCGAGGAGGCTCTTGGCAACCGCACCCGCGTGAAAGTGGTGAAGAACAAGATGGCCCCTCCTTTCAAGAAAGCCGAGTTCGACATCGTGTTCGGCGAGGGAATCTCCCATGCCGGCGAGATAGTCGATCTTGGCGTTGAATACGGCATCCTCGGCAAGAGCGGCTCATGGTTCAGCTACGGCGACCAGAAACTCGCCCAGGGGCGGGAGGCCACCAAACAGCTCCTCAAGGACAATCAGGAACTCTGCGACGAGATCGAGGCCAAGGTCCGCGAGGCCTTGAGGAACGTGAAGGACTAAAACCCCTTCTCACGATCTTCGGCGATCGCCCTGTTGTAGCATTCACGGCACAAAGGCTCGTAGGCCTCCTTTTCTCCAAGGACCACGAGTTCGGTGCTGTGGGACAGTCTGTGGGAGTGGTTGGCAAGGTTGCCGCACCTGACGCAGATGGCGTGCACCTTGCGGACTTCCTCCGCGATGGCCATAAGGTAAGGCATCGGGCCGAAAGGTTTCCCGAGATAGTCGGTGTCAAGACCGGCGATGATCACGCGGACCCCTCGGTCGGCGAGTTCCTGCGCCACCTCCACGAGGGACATGTCGTAGAACTGGGCCTCGTCTATTCCGACGACCTGGACTTCGGGGCCGACGCCAAGCATCTCCTTCGGATCCTTTACGGAATGGCATGGAATCTTGTGGAAGTCGTGGGACACCACGTCATCCTCGGAGTACCTTGTGTCGATCGTCGGCTTGAAGATCTCTATCCTGAGGTTGGCGAACTTGGCCCTGCGGATCCTGCGGATCAGCTCCTCCGTCTTGCCGGAGAACATCGAGCCGCAGATGACCTCAATACATCCGGTTTTTTTTATGTTTTCTGAAAACATTTCGTTAGATTTGTTGAAATAATCAATCACACTCGCAGACCTTGTGGCGCAGCGTGGCTCCACGCCTTCAGGTTTGTCAGGCAAAGATAGCATTTTTATGGGAAACATCGACGGGGAAAGGCTTTCAGCGCTGCTGGAAAGAATCAATGGCATAAAGGTGGAGCTTGAGGCTCTTGAAAACGAGGTGCGCGGACTTGGAGACGTCCCCGGACCGGTTGAGGTTCCGGTTGAGGTTCCGGAGGCCACAAACGCCAAGAAACCTGACAACCAAGAGGAGATTCCTATCGAAATAGGCCTCCCCGAGATAGACATCACCCGCATCATCGAAGATCATGGCATCAGGCCGGACGTTGATCTCCCGGTCGATGACGACCTTCCGGCAGTCGAACTGTCCGCAGCTCCTGAACCGGCCACGGAACCGGTGCCGGAGCCGACGGTCGAGATCGAACCCGAGATTGCGGCAAAGCCGGCCCGGGAACCTGAGCCGGAACCGAAGGCGGCCATCATCGACAGTCAGAAAGCCGGAACCGCCGTCATGGACGTGCTGGCCGAGAATCAGGCTTGGAGGAAAGACCGGCCGGGCTCGCAGGTGAAAAATGTCATCAGCGCCATCTCCCTCAACGACAGAGTCCTGCTGATAAACATCCTGTTCAGGGAGGACCCGATCCTCTTCCAGGACACAATCAGCGCATTCAACGGCATGGGCAGCCTTGACGAGGCGACAGCCTACATTCAGACGAACTTCCCGGACTGGGATCTGAACTCGGAGCCGGTTTACAGGCTGATGATGGCCGTCCGCAGAAAACTCGGACAGTAAGAAGCTGTTTTGATTTGTTTGAAATGTTCTTTGAGGTGAAAAAAATCTTCAGACAAACAATTTGAAAATAGCTTCTAAATGATTCATAAACAATAACTTTTTCATCATCACTTCAGGCGAAGCATGCCCGGAATCCTCTACATAGTCCCGACACCTGTCGGAAATCTGGACGACATGACATTCAGAGCCGTTCAGGTGCTCAAGGACGCCGACCTGATCCTGGCCGAAGACACCAGGACAAGCAGCGTGCTGCTCCGTCACTACGACATCCGGGGCAGACTCCAGTCACATCACAAGTTCAACGAACACCAGACCGCCGGATTGATCAAGGAACGGATTCTCGGCGGATTGAACGTCGCCCTGATCAGCGACGCCGGCACTCCGGGAATATCCGACCCCGGCTTTCTGCTGGCACGCACCTGCGCCGCCCAAGGAATCGAAGTCCAGACTCTCCCGGGAGCCACCGCCTGCATCCCGGCGATAGTCTCATCCGGACTGCCATGCGACCGTTTCTGCTTCGAGGGTTTCCTGCCGGTAAAGAAAGGCCGTCAGACCTTGCTTAAAGCCTTGGCGGAGGAGCCACGGACGATGATCTTCTACGAATCCCCCTACAGACTTGTCAAAACCCTCGGGCAGTTCATTGAATATTTCGGCCCGGAGCGCGGATGTTCCGTGGCGCGCGAGATCTCCAAGATCCACGAGGAGCACAGGCGCGGAACCCTCTCGGAAGTTGAGGCGTGGTACAAGGAGCATGAGCCGAAGGGAGAGATCGTCATAGTCGTCGCCGGAGCGCCTACGGAAAGGAAAAGACGAAATGACGGGGCGGAAGAGTAGTCATTGGATATGCCCGCCCGGTTTCCTGATGTTTATTTTTTTTGAAGTTTTCTTACTTATGACCTGAACGATAATATTTTACAGACATCATGAATTCTTACTTATGACCTGAACGATAATATTTTACGGACATCATGAAAGACTTCAACTCCAAAAAGGACGGCAGGAGGCCGTCCGCCTCATTCGTCGTCGGGGCCGTGGCCCTGCTGTTTCTCATTGTCGGTTACCAGGCGGCCCTGTTTATCCACAAGGCGGCTGTGGTGCGGATCATCGCCAACCACGACGAGCCGGACACGGTGTTCGTCTGTTCTCCTGCCGACGGGCGGAATTCCGGCGCCGAGCAGCCGCACCGGCAGACACGGCGGCCGAAAGATGCGGCCCCGGAACCTGTCCGGGAGACCGAATCAAAACGGTACACGAAAAAGCCGCAAGGTGCGCCAACCGCATCAGGTACGGGGAACGGCACCTTGGCTTACCGGAAGAATTCCGACCACTCCCCCGAAGCGGAAACGGTGAGACGGCATTTCGCCCCGAGGAAGTACGAGAGTTTCCGCTTCGATCCTAACACGGCAAGCATTGATGATCTGATGCGACTCGGCTTCACTCTGAAACAGGCGCAGTCCATCGACAACTACCGCCACAAGGGCGGCCGGTTCCGCCGCAAGAGCGACTTCGCGAAATCCTACGTCGTGGAGGATTCCGTGTTCCGGCGGCTGGAGAGGTTCATTGACATTCCTAAAATCGACATCAACACCGCGGACTCCGTGACATTCCTGGCACTTCCCGGCATCGGCAAGTTCTTCGCCGGGAAGATGGTGTCCTACCGCAGGGAACTGGGAGGGTATTCCTACCCCGAGCAGCTCATGGACATCTGGCACTTTGACCGGGAGAAGTTCGACAGCCTCAAGGATCTCATTGAAGTGGACACGAGCGCGACACAAGCATATTCATTATGGTCGCTGCCGGAAAGCGCACTCGCCGCGCACCCCTACATCGGGAAACGCACCGCACGGAGTATCGTCATATTCAGAGAAAATTCCCCTAAAAGCGACTGGACCATAACCAACCTCCAGAAAGTCGGAATCCTTGCCCCCGACAACGCCGCCAAACTCGCCCGCTGCCGCATCGCAAAGCCATGAGAAACTATTTGTAACGTCTCTGCTGTCTCCGTTTCTTCCGGGTATTAGGATCAAACTGCCGGAGGAAGGTCACCGGCGGGGGTGATGGGAGAGGACGGACTGCTGCCAGGTGGAGGTGTCGATGTGGGTGTAGATCTCGGTGGTGGTGATGTTCTCGTGTCCCAGCATGTCCTGGACGACACGCAGATCGGCTCCGTTCTCGATCAGATGGGTGGCGAAAGAGTGCCGGAAGGTGTGCGGAGAGATCTCCTTGCGGATGCCGGAGAGCATGGCCTGACGCTTGACGATCGAGAACATCGAGACACGGCTCAAAGACTTTCCGAAACGGTTGAGAAACAGAATGTCCTCAAACTCGGAAGATGCCGGATCCGGCCTGACGGCCAGATAGTTCCGGACAGAGGAGACTGCCATCTCCCCCATCGGGACGATGCGTTCCTTGTCGCCCTTGCCGATGACACGGACAAAGGACTCGTCGAGATAGACACAGGAGATCCGCAAACCCACCGCCTCCGAGACGCGGAGTCCGCAGCCGTAGAGGATTTCCAAGATCGCCCTGTCCCTCTTTCCGGTCCAGGATGAGAGATCCACCGAGTCCATGATCGCATCGACCTCCTCAACTGACAGGACAGCAGGCAGGTAACGTCCCATCTTCGGAGACTCGACCGGGTCGCAGGGATTTTCCTTGCGGTCCCCCTCCATGACAAGCCAATCGAAAAAGGAGCGGAGCGAACTCATGAATCTGGCCTGGGAACGCTTCGCAAGGTCATCACGGGAAGAGAGATAGTCAAGGATGTCCCGCGTCGTCACGTCTGCCGGGGCGACGGTCACGGCAGAGAAGAACTCCCCCACATCGGAAGCGTACGATGCCACCGTGTTCGGAGACATCGCGCGCTCAATCCTGAGGTACGAGGAATAATCCTGTAATATCCGTTCCGTCAGATCCACCTAAAGCGTACGATATTTCCTGCCGTAGTCAAGCTGCTGCTGGAGGTAGTCGTCCACGTACTCCATCTTGTAGTCCACAACCTTGCCGTCCTTCTCGACCGGGACGATGTCAGGATTGACAAAACCGCCGTAAGGCTTGAGATCCAGCGCGGCGTACCTCTGAAGGACTTCCTTGTGGAGCTGCGGGTCGATGTTCACGGCATAGGTCTCCACGAGATTCTTTCCGGCGGCGTAGTCCCCTTCGGACTTGATCCTCTGGATCTCGGCCAGCAGCTCGGCGAACAGGCCGCGGAGAGCGTCGTAGTCATTCACTACGAAATAGGTCTTGCCGTCACGCATCTTCTTCTCGATGATTCCGCGGGCCGCCCCCTTCTCGTAGCACCACTCGGCGATCAGCTTGCGGTTCTGCATGTGGGCCTCGGTGTTCTGCTTGCCGAGCTCAACCCTCGTGAACTGCACGAAAAGGCCGTTTCTGATGTAGTTTGAATATGCCGGCCTGTAGGCCTCGGCGTCCGGCATGATGCCAAGCTCGACAAGCTTGGGGTCTGCCATGTAGTAAAGGCCGAACAGGTCGGCGCGGGCCTCCTCAAGGGTTGACTGGTACTCTCCCAAAGCCGTTGACGAGACACCCGGAAGAAGTTGGCCGGAGCCGTGGCCGAGACATTCGTGGAGATCGGTGTGGATCTCGTCGGTGTAGGAGCCGTACTTCTTATAGGCGTCAATCTCGGCCTGATCGTAGGCGAACTCGGTCAAGGTGCTCTTCGGAGACTCCTGGGCGGCGCAGTCGTAGGCGTGGGTGATGTTGGCGATGGTCACGGACTTCGAGCCGTAGTCACGCCTGATCCAGTCGGCGTTAGGAAGGTTGATTCCGATCGGGGTGGCAGGATAGGTGGCTCCGGCGAGGGTGATGCCGTCCACGACCTTGGCGGAGACGCCCTTGACGTGAGGCTTGCGGAAGCGCGGGTCAACAGGCGAGTTGTCCTCGAACCACTGGGCGTTGGCGCTCAGCACCTCGGTGCGGGCCGAGGCCGCGGAGTCCTTCATGTTCACATAGCCCTCCCAGGTGGCCTTGCGCCCGAGCGGATCGTCGTAATCCTCGATGAAGCCGTTGATGAAGTCGATCGTGCCGACGGTGTCCTGAACCCAGTCGATGTTGAACTCGTCCCAGGTTTTCAGATCACCCGTCCTGTAATAGTCGATAAGGAGTCCGATGGCCTTTTTCTGCAGATCTGTCTCGGCCGCTTCGGCGGCCTTCCCGAGTTCGGCACAGATCCTTTCCAGCGCCGGCCCGTAGATCCCGCCGACCTTCCAAGGTTTCTCGACAACCTTGCCGTTCTCCTTGACAACCTTTGTGTTGAGACCGTAGGAGACCGGAGTCCTGTCGTCCGGATCCAGCAGCGAGCCGTAGTACTTCTCGACCTCCCCGCGGGTCACCCCTTCATAGAAATTCACGGCGGAGAGTTCAACGATGTCTCCTGTCCGGGAGGTTGAGCGGCGCTGAGGGTAGATGTCCGGGGAATATATCACCTCCAGCAGTTCCCCGGCCCGCTCACCGTCACCCACAGCCTCCATGAGGCTCCGGAAATAGTCCTTCGGACACTCCGGGAAGAACTTGTCCTCGGAATAGTGGTGATGGATGCCGTTGGAGAAGAAAAGCCTCTTGGCATAGACGGTGAATCTTTGGAAATCAGCGCATTCACGGTCCCCTTCATATTCACCAAGAATATCCTCGACCACGTGCCTGATCGGAAGGTTCCATTTGCAGTACTGGTCCCATGTGATGTCGCGTCCCAGCTTGGCGGCCTCCGAAAGATGGTAGGCATATTCCTTCTGCCTCAGAGTCAGGGCATCCCAGCCCGGCACCTTGAAACGGATCACCTTGAGGTCGGCGAATTCGTCCAGAAGATAGTGGAAATCTTTGTCCCCGGTTTTCTTTTCCCCTTGTCCGCATGAGCACAGAGCCGCGGCCGCTCCGATTGTAAGAATCATCTTCGCTCCTATATTCATAAAATCTGTTTTTGCTTGTAAATATAGTGATTCCTAAAAAATAACTCGGTGCTTTTGCTCGTCTTTTTGGCCTGAATTTATTTTTTCATCATCACATAGCCATTATTCGGGAAATTCCTTATCTTTGTCCTGACCGCGCCTCCGCATTCGGGTGCGGAAGAAAAGAAGCGAAACTATGAATACGTCTAAGACCATCGTCAGGACTGCCGCCGCAGCACTCGTCATGCTGGCGGTCTTCGGATGCCGCAAGCACAACACAGAGGAGGTCGTCAACCCGAACCGCAGGGTTCTCCTTTTCTACGAGTGCGCCTTCAACGACATCGGATCATTCATGAAGACGAATATGGAAGACCAGAACAAGGGGCTTCCGGCCGGCTACATCCCAAGCAAGTCCGATAACGTGCTGTTAGTATATTCACGGATTTCCAACGGCAAACACGACTATACTCCGGTAAAGTCATATCTCAGGCGCATCTACAGGAACTCCGGAGGGAAGATGGTCTCCGACACCCTCAAAGTGTTCGACAGCGGGACCATAGCGGCATCACCGTCCACTGTGAGGAATGTGCTCACCTTTGTAAAAGAAAAGTTCCCGGCCAAAGGGTATGGAATGGTGTTCTCGTCCCACGGCTCCGGATGGCTTCCTGCCGGCTACTACTTCAGCCCGACACAGTTCGAGGCCGGCCACAAGAATGAGATTTCCGCCGCGGCGGCGCGGAACATCGCCCTGCGGATCGCGGAAACGCCACGTCTTCCAGTACCGGAGGGCAGCCTGTCCGAAACTGATCCATTCTGGGGGAAAATGCGTTCTGTGGGGCAGGACTTCATAGAAGGAAGCTATTACGGGCATGAAATGAGCATAAGCGAGTTTGCCGGCGCGATTCCATTCCATCTGGATTATATTCTCTTCGACATGTGCTTCACCGGCGGAGTGGAAGTGGCTTACGGGCTGAAGGACAAGACGGACTATCTCGGCCTCTCACCGGCGGAGGTTCTTGGAGACGGGATGTTCGACTACACGAAGATCACGTCGTTCCTCATCGGCGGGAACACGCCTGATCTCGAAGGACTCTTCAAGGATTCGTTCGAGATGTACGACAGTCAGAGCGGACTATACCGCTCCTCGACAGTCAATCTGGTCAGGACCGACGGGCTGGACAATCTTGCCGCCGTCTGCGGAAGGCTGATAGAAGAATATCCCGACGCCATCGCCACCGCTCAGGCAAACGACATACAGGGATATTTCAGATCGGGGAGGCATTATTTCTATGACCTTGCCGACATATTCAAAGAGTGCGGCGCCAAAGAGGAGGACCTTGATGAACTTGACGGAGCCATCAACGGCTGCGTGGTTTACAGGAACGCCACACCGCGTTTCATGGACACTTTTGACATCGTGACCTACTCCGGATTCAGCATGTACCTTCCTTGCGCCGGGACCGCACTCCTTGACTCTTACTATAAAAAGGAAGCGTGGAACGAGGCCGTAGGGCTTGTGAAGTAACCGAAATATTCCTATCTTTGCTGCGCAATTACAAAGCGCCTGGCGCTTTTGGTGCAATGGGGTTCCGGGGTTCCGGAACTGAGTAACACATTTTAAACAACCAAAACAATGAAGCATTTTGAGCTTAACGGCAAAGTCCGTGAGGTCGGCAACAAGGCCGTCATCAAAGCGTTCCGCAAACAGGGTCTTGTTCCCTGCAACCTCTACGGACCGGGAGTGGAGAACGTCCTCTTCACAGTCACTGAAAGAGATCTTATGGGAATCACCCACACTCCGGCGTCATTCATCATCGACATCAAACTTGACAACGGCAAAGCCTACACGGCCGTCGTTCACGAGCTCCAGTTCCATCCTGTAAAGGACAACTGTCTGCACGCGGACTTCCTCGCCGTTACCGAGGACAAGCCTATCGTCATCAAGGTTCCTGTTGTTGTAAGCGGACACCCTGTCGGAGTGCAGAGAGGCGGTAAGTTCGTTCTCGTCAGCAGAGAGGTAAAGATCAGCGCCCTCATGAAGGATCTTCCTGACACCATCAACATCGATGTCACCAAACTGGACATTGAGAAGCGCATCGTGGCAGGTGACATCAAGGTCACGAACGTGGCCGTCGTCACCCCTAAGTCATCCATCATCTGCGCCGTGAAGTCAACACGTCAGATCGCCGCGCAGCTCGCCCACGAGGAAAAGATGGAAGGCGCGGAGGAGCATGAGACCGAATCTGAGGCAACTGCTGAACCTGCTGCTGAATAGGCGGCGCGGTCAGACCTCTGAAGAATGCACTGGCATGAACTATCTTGTCGCGGGATTGGGAAACATCGGCGCCGAGTACGCTTCTACCAGACATAACATGGGGTTTATGGTGTTGGATGCCTGGGCACAGGCATCCAATGCTGTTTTCAGGACGGAACGTTACGGCGACGTGGCCGAGATTCCGTTCAAGGGAAGAAGATTCTATCTTCTGAAGCCTTCCACCTACATGAATCTCAGCGGCAATGCCGTCCGTTACTGGATGGACAAACTGAAACTGCCGCTTGAGAATCTCATTGTTGTCTGCGATGACCTCAACCTTCCTTTCGGGACCGTCCGGATGCGAAAGAACGGGAGTGACGGCGGACACAACGGCCTTAAAGACATCCAAGCCAAACTTGGAACGGCCCAATGGGCAAGAATCAGGATCGGCATCGGGAACAATTTCTCACGTGGAGGACAGGTTGACTTTGTGATCGGAGAACTGAACGCCGATGAAAAGGCGGCTGTTCCGCAGATCTGCGGACGTGTGATCGATGGCATCAGGAATTTTGCGACCATAGGTCCCGACAAAGCGATGAATCTGCTCAATGTCAAGCCCAAGGAAAGAGAAAATAATACATGAGCCGACTAAAAAACCAACATTTTTCGCCGGAAAAATTTGCTAATTCTATTTTTTTACATAACTTGCACTTGTATTGAGAGCAGAATACTTTTTTATTATTAATAATCCAACTTCACTAAATTCAGACAAAATGGAGAAGCTTGTCGCTAAAATCAAGGAAGAGCTCAACGTGTTCGTAGAGAATGCAGACGCTCAGGTAGAAAAGGGTAACAAGGCAGCAGGGTCACGCGCCCGTAAGGCAGCCCTCGAACTCATGAAGGATCTCAAGGAATTCAGAAAGGTTTCCGTAGCCGAGGCCAAGAAGTAAGGTTACGCGATACTGAAAAAATGGAGGCAAAGTCATAAACTTTGCCTCCATTTTTTCATTTCAAACAAATCGAAACAGCTTCTTAATAGCTCTGAGCTATCGCGATGAAGTCGTCAGCCTTGAGGGCGGCTCCACCGATAAGACCGCCGTCAATGTCCTTCTGAGCGAAGAGTTCCTTGGCGTTGGACGGTTTGCAGCTTCCGCCGTAGAGGATTGTGGTGTCCTCGGCGACCGTCTCACCGAACTTTTCGGCGAGTACCTTGCGGATGCATGCGTGGATCTCCTCCGCCTGCTCCGCAGTAGCGGTCTTGCCTGTCCCGATAGCCCAGACCGGCTCGTAAGCAACAATGATTTTGGCCATGTCCCTGGCGGTGAAGTTGTAGAGGACGTTCTTGATCTGCCCTGTCACAACATCGAAATGCTTCCCGGCCTCTCTCTGATCCAGATTCTCACCGACACAAAGAATCACACCAAGACCTGCGGCAAGGGCAAGTTTTGTCTTCTCGACGAGCTTTCCGTCAGTCTCGCCGTAGTACTGTCTCCTTTCGGAGTGTCCGAGGATCGTCCACTGGCAGCCGACGGAAGTCAGCATGTTCACAGCGACCTCACCTGTGTAGGCGCCTTTCTCATGGTCAGCGCAGTTCTGGGCTGAAAGCTCGACCTTCGATCCTTTGAGAGCCTCCGCCACGGATGCAAGGTGGGTGAAAGGAGGGGCGACAATAAGTCCGACATTCTCAGGGATCTCAACAGCCTTGGCGGCCACAGCCTTGGCAAGTTCAACGCCTTCAGGAAGTGTTGTGTTCATCTTCCAGTTTCCGGCTACGATTTTCTTTCTCATATTCGTTAATCTTTAAAATGTTAATTTCGTTTCGAGCCTGCAAATTTACGTTATTTTTGCCTAACTTTGCACAAATATTGGTGTGAAAATGCGGAAACGCCCGAAATCACACCCCAAGGTTGAAAATAAAAACGAATCATACAATGAAGAATTTCGTCGAGGAACTCAAATGGAGGGGCATGATTCAGGACATCATGCCGGGTACGGAGGAAAAACTCATGGAAGGCCCTCAGGCAGCATACGTCGGGATTGACCCGACAGCCGACTCCCTGCACATCGGCCACCTTGTCAGCATCATGATTCTGAAGCATTTCCAGCAGTGCGGCCACAAGCCGATCGCCCTGATCGGAGGTGCGACCGGAATGATCGGCGACCCTTCGATGAAGTCCCAGGAGAGAAACCTTCTGGACGAGGAGACACTCCGGCACAACATCGCCGGCATCAAGAAGCAGCTGTCAAGGATCCTGGACTTCGACTCCGACGCCCCGAACAAGGCCGAGCTCGTGAACAACTACGACTGGATGAAGAACTACTCGTTCCTGAATTTCATCCGTGACGTGGGCAAGCACATCACCGTCAACTACATGATGGCCAAGGACTCGGTGAAGAAACGTCTTTCCAGCGAGTCCCGTGAAGGCATGTCGTTCACAGAGTTCAGCTACCAGCTCCTCCAGGGCTACGACTACCTCTGGCTCTACGAGAACAAGGGCTGCCGCCTCCAGCTCGGAGGAAGCGACCAGTGGGGGAACATCACCACCGGCACGGAACTCATCCGCAGGATGCTCGGCAAGACCGACGCGTTCGCCCTCACCTGCCCTCTGATCCGCAAGGCTGACGGCACGAAGTTCGGGAAGACGGAAAAAGGCAACATCTGGCTGGACCCTGAGAAGACATCCCCTTACGAGTTCTACCAGTTCTGGCTGAATGTCAGCGACGAGGATGCCGAAAGGTACATAAGGATCTTCACGCTTCTTGACAAGGAGACCATCGACGCGGCCATAGAGGAACACCGCCAGGATCCTGGCCGCAGGACGCTCCAGCAGCTTCTCGCCAAGGAACTTACAATCCTGATACACGGAGAGGATGAATATGCCAACGCAGTCTCCGCCTCAAAGATGCTGTTCGGCAACTCGACTTCGGATGAGCTCCGCAAACTGGACGAGAAGACGTTCCTCGCAGTGTTCAGCGGAGTTCCGACATTCGACATCCGGAGATCAGACCTTCCTTGCAACATTCTCGACTTCCTTGCCGTGAAGACCCAGGTGTTCACTTCCAAGGGGGAGGCCAGAAAGATGGTGCAGGGCAACGGAGTGAGCATCAACAAGGACAAGATAGCAGACATCGAATACGGGGTTTCCGAAAAGGACATCGTGGACGGGAAATACATCCTCGCCCAGAAAGGCAAGAAGAACTACTTCATCATCAACGTTCTGTAACATGGAGAAACCCTCAAGCACCAGGCAGCTGAAAGTTGCCAGAGAGATCCAGAAGGACCTGGCGGAGATCATCCGCGGCAAGGGAATGGCCGTGTTCGGCGGAGCGATGGTGACGGTAAGCGAGGTCAGGGTCAGTCCTGACCTCTCACTCGCCAAGACCTACGTCAGCATATTCCCGTCCTCCAAGGCCGAGGATGTCATGAAGATACTGAACGACAATCTGAAGGCGCTACGGGGGGAACTCGGCCATCAGGTCGCCAAACAGCTCCGCATCGTGCCGGAGATCGTCTTTTACCTTGACTCCTCGCTGGACTACGCCGAACACATCGACGAACTCCTGAAGAAATAATAAGCGGGGAACCCGCACCCGTCAGAACAACGTAGGATGGCTGTCATCCAACTGCGACAGGATCATGGACATCGCAGCCTCGCGGAACAAGGTCGAACGCTCCTTGATCCCGAAACGGGCGCAATATTCATGTACGGCGGCCAATTCTTTGTCATTCAAGTAGATGACTTGCCTGTGAATGCGACGAAGGGAAGCCTCGCGCATTTTGATATATTCCGGGACCGGAACCTGAGATTTCTGTTTTTTTCTTGCCAAAATCCGAATGTTCAGGCAGTTCTCTGACTGCAACCACAAAAATAAGCATTTTTGCGGAAAAGAACGATTCCGGAACCCGTACTTTCGGCAAAAAGTGATACCTTTGCAAACGGTTGAAAGAAATCATCAAATCGGACATCATGAGCAACAGGGTACTTATTTTCTCCGCCCCGTCGGGATCGGGAAAGAGCACGATCGTGAACCATATTCTCGGGATATACAAGGACAGGATGGAGTTCTCGGTCTCCGCCACCTCAAGGAAGCCTCGCGGCACCGAACGGGACGGCAAGGAGTATTACTTCGTCACCCCCGAAAGATTCCGCGAACTGATCGCCGAAGACTCTTTCGTCGAGTACGAGGAAGTCTATGAGGATCATTTCTACGGAACCCTGAAGTCAGAAGTGGAAAGAATCTGGGCGGCGGGGCATGTCATCATATTCGATGTCGATGTCAAAGGAGGGGTGAGTCTCAAGAAATATTTCGGGGACAAGGCTCTCTCCGTCTTCATCCAGGCTCCGTCTGTGGAGTCGCTCAGGGAAAGGCTTGTCAAAAGGGGGACCGACTCAGCCGAGGCCATCGAGGAGCGTGTCGCCAAGGCCGCCGAAGAGATGACCTATGCTCCGAAATTCGACTATGTGCTTGTCAATGACAACCTCCAGACCGCTTACGCCGAAGCCGAGAAAGTTGTCGAAGACTTCCTTGACGACGGAAAGCTGAACTACTCAACCATAATCTAAGTTCGTGAGGATAGCCGTTTACTCAGGGTCGTTCAACCCCCTGCACATAGGCCATCAGGCCATCATGGAGTACCTTACAGGAAAGAAGGAATATGACTGGGTCTATCTCGTCGTCTCTCCGAAGAACCCCTTGAAGGATTCCATCAGCGCTGACTCGGGCGAAAGCAGGTACGAGGCGGCGGTGGCCGCCGTAAGACGACATCCGGAACTCCACGTCTGGGTGGACGACATCGAACTGAAGATGAACCCTCCCCACTACACGATAAAGACTCTGGACGCATTGAAGGCGCGTGAGCCTGACAACGATTTCACACTTGTCATAGGGGCTGACAATCTCCACAGCATCCGTCAATGGAGGGACTTCCCGAGAATCCTTTCCGAGTACGGCGTGACGGTTTACCCGCGCAAGGGTTTCGACATTGGCAGCATCAGACGTCAGCTGATCGAGGAGTGCAAGGATCTCCCGGCTCCCTACGTACTTGATTCCGAAGAAATTGTCCCTGACGGCATGCGAAGCCTTGAGGAGACCCTTCTACGCTCCTACAACATCGAGATCATCGACGCCCCGATCGTGGACATCTCCTCCACGGAGATCCGTGATGCGCTCCTCCGCGGCCAGGATGTCTCCGAATTTCTCATGTGATAAAATGACTATCGCCGCGAGGCGCGAACATTTTCCCTACCTCCTGTCATTCAGGAACGACAGGTAATAAAGGAGTGTCGCCAAAGAACCCACAGCCGCTATGACATAAGTGTAGGCGGCCCATTTCAGGGCGTCAATGGCCATCGGCCTCGTCTCGTAGTTCGTGATGCCGACATTTTCCAACCAGTTGACGGCTCTGTGGCTGGCATTGATCTCGACCGGAAGCGTGACGAAACTGAAAAGCGTCGTCATGGCGAAAAGTATGACCCCGAAAATCAGCATAGGATAGCTGTGGAACATGGAGACCATGAGCACTCCCGCAAGAAGGACCCACTGGACAATCCTGCTGGAAAAGCTCACGACAGGCACAAGAGCGGTGCGCAGCCTCAAAGGCAGATAACCTTTCGCATGCTGCACTACATGCCCGCATTCATGCGCCGCCACCGCGGCAGCCGCAACGCTGTTCTGGTTATAGACAGCCTCGCTGAGGTTCACGGTCTTTGTCTGCGGATTGTAGTGATCCGTCAGCCGGCCCGGTATGCAGGTGACCTTGACATCCGTGATCCCGTGGTCGGCAAGCATCCTGCGCGCGACTTCCGCACCCGTCATGCCATTGGTGGTCGGAATCCGGGAATATTTCTCGAACCGGCTCTGAAGCATGCTCTGGACGATCTGACTCAGAATCATCACGGCAATCATTATTATCCAGATTGTTCCTGTACTCATAATGTTTTTCTATTTTAAAACAGCGTCTAAATTTCGCAGGCGGACAATCTCGCGCGAAAACTTTCCGCGGCTGCCGCCCCAAGGTCCTCATCAAGGAATAGACCAAAGTCTAAATATAAAGATTTTGGCAGAGACTTTGACAGAAAAACAGTAATTTTGTCAGAATTCAGGTTCATGACATGTCAAACGGCATAACAGATTTCTCACGTCTGGAGCTCAATCTCCAGAACTGTCTCGGCAACTACCGGTACTTCCGCTCGAAACTTCAGCGGTCAACCGGACTGTTGGTTCTCGTCAAGGCAAACGCCTATGGCCACGGAGCCGTGGAGTTCGCCCTGATGATGCAGAACGCCGGGGCGGACTATCTGGCCGTCGCCCTGCCGGTCGAGGGAATCGAGTTGCGGCAGTCCGGCATCAGTCTGCCGATCCTGGTGCTGACCGCTGGCACGGACTATTTTGACGAGATCATCGAAAATCATCTTGAACCCGGAATCCCGAACCTCTACACCCTCAAAGCCCTTGTCGCCACTCTGCAACATCGTGGAATAGAGGGTTTCCCCATCCACATCAAACTGGACAGCGGCATGCATCGCCTCGGTTTCATGACCAGCGAGCTGGACGGGTTGAACGACTATCTCGTGGCGCATTCCGAGGTGAGGGTCAAGTCGATATATTCCCATCTCGCTGTCGCGGAGGATCCTTCGATGGACCGTTTCACACGGGAGCAGATCTCGATGTTCGAGACCAATGCCGCGAAGGTGGAGGGAGCGCTCGGCTACCATCCGATGTGGCATGTGCTGAACTCGGCCGGGATCGAACGGTTCCCAGAGTTCCAGCATGACATGGTACGTCTCGGCATAGGAATCTACGGAATCAGCGCACTGCCTGAAACTCGTCTGAAACCTGTCGCTTCCCTGAAAGTGAAAATCTTACAGATCAAGGAATTGAGACAGGAGGACGGAGCCATCGGCTATGGACGGCACGGTGCCATCGCTCCGGAGGGGACACGTGTCGCCACAATCCCTGTCGGGTACGCTGACGGAATCGACCGGCGGCTTGGCTGCGGTCATGCAAGCTTTTCGCTGAACGGTCACCGTGTGCCGACCATCGGGAACATCTGCATGGACATGTGCATGCTGGACGTGACCGGGGTTCCTGCCCGGGTCGGGGACACGGTGACTGTTTTCGGAGAGGATCCGACGGTCAGCGAACTCGCAAAAATTCTGGCCACAATCCCTTACGAGATCATGGCCAGAATTCCTCGCCGCATCGAGCGGGTCATTGTCCGAGGGTAGTCAATTACATCTCGTCCTGAAACTTGAGAACCGGCTGACGCGCGGCCGCGGTCTCGTCCGGACGGGTGATCGGAGCGTTGTGAGGAGCGCTCTTCAGAAGAGCGGGATCCTCAGCGGCCTCAAGCGCGATCTTCTTCATCACCTCGATGAACGCATCCAGCGTCTCTATCGACTCAGTCTCCGTAGGCTCGATCATGATGGCCTGATGGAAGAGCAGAGGGAAGTAGATCGTCGGAGCGTGGAAACCGAAATCAAGAAGCCTCTTGGCCACATCCAGAGTCGTGGCGCCTTCCCGCTCGAGGGTTCCGTCGGCGGCCTTCCTCGAACCGTCATTGACAAGGCCGTCATAGACGAACTCGTGCTTGCAGACAGTCGGGATCGGAAGCTTGTAGTACTCCTTGAGGCTCTCCTTGATGTAGTTGGCGCCAAGGGTGGCGTACTTTCCGACCAATTTGACCCTCTCGCGGCCGAGAGAGAGGATGTAGGCGTAGGCCCGGAGGATCACACCGAAATTGCCTAGAAATCCGGACACTTCGCCGGCTGTCTTTCCGCAGCCTTCAGCGTTCTTCTTCTCATCGATCTTGCCGACGCCGGCGCGCCCGCGGACCTTGAACTGGCCATATTCATCTTTGACTACCTTAGGTACAGGCAGGTAAGGAACCAGTTTCTCACAGACTCCGACAGGACCGGATCCCGGGCCGCCGCCGCCGTGAGGGGTGGAGAACGACTTGTGCAGGTTCAGGTGCAGGATGTCGAAACCCATGTCACCGGGCCGCGCCACTCCGATGAGCGGATTCATGTTCGCCCCGTCATAGTAGAGAAGGCCTCCGCACCCGTGGATAAGGGCGGCGATCTCCTCGATGTCCTTCTCGAAAAGTCCGAGGGTGTTGGGGTTCGTCATCATGATGCCGGCGATGTCGTCACCGAGAAGAGGTTTGAGATCGTTCACGTCCACAAGGCCGTCGGCCTTGGACTTCACTACAACCACCTCAAGTCCGCAGACGGCGGCGCTCGCAGGGTTCGTTCCGTGGGCGCTGTCAGGCACGATCACCTTGGTTCTCTTCAGGTCTCCGTTAAGGATGTGGTACCGGCGCATTATCATCAGGCCGGTCAGCTCGCCGTGCGCTCCTGCGCAAGGATTGAACGTGAACTGAGCCATCCCCGTGATCGCGGCGAGAGCCTTGTCCATGTTGTAATAGACCTCCAGAGCGCCCTGAACCGTGGACGCCGGCTGCAACGGGTGCAGCCCGAGGAAGCCCTTCATCCCGGCGATCTCCTCATTGATCTTCGGATTGTACTTCATCGTGCAGCTTCCCAAAGGATAGAATCCGGTGTCCACACCGAAATTCATCTGGGAAAGATTCGTGTAGTGCCGCACGACGTCAACCTCGCTCACCTGCGGAAGCCCCGCGGCCTCAGTCCTCCTGAGGACGGCCGGAATCTCATCCGTGGAGGCGGTCCACCCGTTCCTGCCGAGGGAATAGCCGACTCTCCCGTCTTTGGAGAGTTCGAAAATAAGCTTGTCGTAATACTTCATGTCTCTCAGGCCTCCTTCACCAACGCGACCAAAGCGTCAATCTCGGCTTTAGTCCTTCTTTCGGTAGCACAGAAACTTACATAGCCTTCCTCTGTCTGGAGAGCGGCGAAGAATCCGCCATCGTGCAGCTTGAGGTGCAGCCTCTCGACAGGCACCAGCGGCTTGAGCGTGAACTCCTTGAGGAACGGTCCCGTGAACACCTCCGCGAACTTGCCGGTCTTCAGAAGCTCATCATGGAGATAATGCGCGGCGGCGTAGGAGCGGTCGTTGACCTCCTTGAGTCCTTCCGGCCCCATAAGCGACATGTAAACGGTCACGTAGAGAGCCATAAGGCTCTCGTTCGAACAAATGTTGGAGGTGGCCTTCTCACGGCGGATGTGCTGCTCGCGGGCCTGAAGGGTCAGACAGAAGCAGCGGCGGCCCTGCGTGTCGCGGGTCTCGCCGACGATTCTTCCGGGGAGTTTGCGGACATATTCCTTCCTGCATGCCATGAAGCCGACATAAGGTCCGCCGAAACTCATCGGGATACCAAGGCTCTGCCCGTCGCCCACAGCGATGTCAGCCCCCCACTCGGCAGGAGTCTTTAGGACGGCGAGAGCGGAAGGGTCGCAATATTCAATGAGGATTCCGCCTTCCCCGTGGATGGCTTCCGCGAAGCCGGTCAGGTCCTCGATGATGCCGTAGCGGTTGACCGAAGGCACGATGGCGCCGGCCACGTCGTTCTTTGCCAGTTCGGTCTTCATGCCGTCAAGGCAGGTCTGTCCGTCCTTGCATGGAATGAGAGCCAGCTCTATTCCGTGGTAGCCGGCGTAGGTCCGTATGGTCTTGATGACGTTGGGAAGCAGGGATGACGAGACCAGCACCCTTGACTTGCGCTTCGTGCAGGCCGGAGCCATCTTCACTGCCTCGGCGGCGGCGGTCGGACCGTCATACATCGAGGCGTTGCTGACATCAAGGCCTGTCAGGGCGCAGATCATGCTCTGGTACTCGAATATGTACCTGAGCGTTCCCTGCGAAATCTCGGCCTGATAAGGAGTGTAAGCCGTCAGAAACTCTGAACGGGATGTGATGTAAGGCACGACGGACGGGGTGTAATGGTCGTAGGCGCCCTGGCCGACGAACACCTTCAGTTTCTCGTCCTTCCTGTCCAGAGACTCGAAGAAGTCCCGGACTTCCTGCTCGGACATCGCCTCCGGCAGGTCATAGTCACCCCTGAAGATGACATCCTTCGGGACATCGGAATAGAGGTCGTCCAAAGACTTCACCCCTATGCGATCCAGCATCGAGCGGACATCGCCTTCAGTGTGAGGGAAATAAGGGCATGCAGACATACTACTCTCCGATCTGCGCCTTGTAAGCCTCCGCGTCCAAAAGGGCTTCAACCTGCGCCGGATCACTCATCTCGACCTTGATGATCCAAGCCCCGTAAGCGTCCTCGTTGATCTTCTCAGGAGCGTCCTCAAGGTCAGAGTTGACCTCGACGACCTTTCCGGAGACAGGAGAGAGAAGCTCGCTTGAGGCCTTCACGCTCTCAAGGGCGCCGAATTCCTCACCGGCCTCAACCTCATCGTCAACCTCGGGAAGGTCGGCGTAGGTGATGTCGCCAAGTTCCTTCTGGGCGAAATCAGAAATACCGATGACGGCGACGCCGCCCTCAACCTTTACCCACTCGTGGTCCTCGCTGTAACGGAGGCCTTCTACTACTTTGCTCATAATGAATGATTTTGAATATTACTTTTTATAATTTGTCTGATAGAACCTCTTTTTCACAACCTTTCCGGGGAACACCTTCTTGCGGATGCGTACGGAAAGAGGAGCGTCAAGGGCACCGTACTCCCGCCTCACGAGGGCGAAACAGATGCTCTTGCCAAGGGATATGCTGTGGTAGCCCGTGGTGACCGTTCCGACCTCGGTGCCGTCCTCAAGCTCGACCGGATAGCCGGCGCGCGGGATGGCCTTGTCCTGAAGCTCGATGCCAACAAGCTTCATCCTCGTCCCGTTCGCCTTCTGGTCGGCGATGGCCTCCTTGCCGATGAACTCCTCCTTGTCCAGTTTGCAGAACATGCTGAAACCTGCCGTCACAGGAGAGATCTCACGGGTGAGTTCGTCTCCGTAAAGAGGCAGACCGGCCTCGAAGCGGAGAGTGTCGCGGCAGCCAAGTCCGCAAGGTACGACGCCCGCTTTCAAGAATGCGTCCCAGTACTTCACGATAAGACCCGGGGCGGCGTAGATCTCGAATCCGTCCTCCCCGGTGTAGCCGGTGCGGCTGATGATGACCCTATTTCCTGCATCCTCGAAATCCTTGAAGGTATAGAATGTCAGATTGGCGGCGTCGGCGGCATAGCCGAGGACCTTCACGAGGGTCTCCTCGGCCTTGGGTCCCTGGAGCGCTATCTGCCCCCAGTTGTCAGAATCGTTCACGAGTCTGACATCATAGCCTTCGGAGTTGTCCTTGATCCATAGGAAATCCTTCTCGATGTTGGCGGCGTTCACGACCAGAAGATAGTGGCCGGCCGCAAACTCCTTATAGACCAGAAGGTCATCCACGGTGCCTCCATCGGGGTACAGCATCATGCCGTACAGCACCTGACCCGGGACCATGGGACGGATGTCATTTGTGAATATGTGGTTGACGAACCTCTCCGCATCCGGACCGCTCACGAAGATCTCGCCCATGTGCGAGACATCGAACATGCCCACATCGCTCCGGACCGCCAGATGTTCCCCGGTGATCGAAGAGTACTGGATCGGCATGTCGAATCCGGCGAAAGGACTCATTTTGGCTCCGAGAGCCACGTGGCTGTCGTGCAGACAGGTAACCTTGAGTTGCTCCTCCATAATGGTGTTATCGTTTATATTCAATTAAAAATTTACATTTCCGTGATGTTTTTAGAAGTTGTTTTGATTTTTTGTCTGAAGATTAAGAGCAAGCTCTTTCCCTGCTACTCACCTCGGCAATCCGAACAAGTTCGATTGCACTCGGTTCGGGCGCCGGGTTGAGAGTGAAAAACTTCAGGTTCGACCGCTTCTTCCAAGGAAGATAGCGGTGCTGTCTGACTGAAGAATCGGGAAGAAGATGAAGATTTTTTCACCTCAAAGAACATTTCAAACAAATCAAAACAACTTCTTAAAGATCACGTTCCCAAATGTAAGCAAAATCTTTCGATTTGGAAACATCCCTAACGGATGTCGCGGATTTTACGATGAAGATTCTCCGGAAGAAGCCCGGTAAGACGGGTTCTGGCACTCTGCGGCACGAAAACCCTTTTCAGGGACGCTCCGTAGAAGGCATCGTCCCCGATGAACTCCAGACCGGCCGGCAGAACGATCTCTTCCAGAGACCCGCAGGCCAGAAACGCCCCGGAGCCGATAGCCTTGAGACCTTTGTTCAATTTAACCTTGTTCAGCGAGAGACACTCCTCAAAAGCCCCGTCACCGATAGCCGCAAGATCAGCCGGGCAGGCGATCGAACGAAGCTCCCAGCATTTAAGGAATGCTCCGGCGCCGATGAAGACCAGTTCCTTGGGCAGACGGATGCTCCGAAGCCAGCCGCACTCGCGGAAAGCCTCCCGGCCGATGTGGGTGACGCTTTGAGGGAGGAATATCCTGTCCAGAAACGACGCCCTCTCCTCTTCCGGGATCTCCTCTCCGATCCGCCTGTCCTCGGCCATGTAGTCCTGAAAGGCGAAGGCTCCGTCGCAGATGACTTTCGTGCCGTCCTTGACGCGGACCTCGCCGGGGTAGTTCTCGGCATCAAGCAATCTTGTGCCGTCGGCGGAGTAATTGCAGCAATTGTCATTGTCCCAGACATCACATCCGCGGTCTTCATCAGAGGCCGAAGTGTCAAGTCTGAGAGCCTGTAGCCAGTCTTGCATATTCAAGGAACATTATGTCAGAAGGATTTCAGGAAGTCGATATCCTTTTTAAGCATTATCTTCGGCTCCATCAGGGCGACCTTCTGGAACAACTTGAACTGGTTGGCCTTGGAAAGATAGACCTTGTCCTCATGCTTTCCCTTGCGCCACCATTTGTAGAAGCCGACAGGATCGTTCTCGAAAGGGATCCTCGCAAGGATCTCGGAGGTGTAGCCCGGAAAGTCAATCGTAAGCCCCAATCCCATGAACTGCTTGTAGTACTGCAGATCCGCCCTGCGAAGCTTGCTGACCAACGGGCCATAGACCTCGAGCTGATCCACCTGCATCGTCTTTTCCCTGACGATCATCCTGTGGATCCTGACCGGATCGTAGTTAAGCCATGCACCGACCCTCAACGTTTTCGGACCCTCGTCTGTGTCAAGGGTCAGTTCATCCATCGAATAGTAAACCTTCTCCGGATCGAGAGGATAGACTGGGTCGGTCTCCGCCATAGCAAACGATTTAAAAACGAATGAGCAAAGATAGGTAAAAAAAATGTTCCAAGAAACCCCGCGCGGCTTTGGAATTGTTTTTTTGATCTGAAAACGGCGGAATCATTCTCACAAAAAGAGGATTTTCTTATCTTTGCCGCCGTTTTTTGAATAAAGACTATGGTTAAGGCAAGTGAAAGCAAGGCTAAAGGTTTCTTTTTCGGAATCTTGGCCGCGGTCAGTTACGGAGTCAATCCTCTGGGAGCCAAGTACCTCTATGAGGAGGGGTTGAATGTGGAGTCGGTGCTGTTCTACAGGTATGGACTGGCGGCGCTGATCATCGGGGCGATCATGGCGGTCAGGATCCTGGCCGGGAGGAAAGCCGCATCGGCGGGTCCGGTGACAGGAACGGCGGCGGTCAACGAATCCGCCGAAGCGGCCGGGTTCGAGACATTCCGGATCAGCCGGGGCGAACTCTCGACGCTGACGGCGCTCGGGCTGCTGTTCGTGGTCTCATCGCTCACCCTCTACTGCAGTTTCCTCTACATGGACAGCGGAGTCGCATGCTCCCTGCTCTTCGTTTACCCCGTGATGACCGCCGTGCTGATGGCGATGCTCTACGGAGAGAAGATCACGAAGGCCACAGCCGCGGCGATCGCCCTCTCGCTGGTCGGAGTGCTTCTCCTTTACAAAGGTGACGGAGAGACAGTGCTCAGCACGGCAGGAGTGCTTCTTGTGATGGTTTCGGCCTTGAGCTACGCCCTCTACATCATCGTGGCCAACAGAGCCTCGGCACCGGAATCCGAACTTGGAGCCAGCCACAACAGGCTCTCCAAGTATATGCCTCTCCCACACAGGGTGACAATCCACAGGCTCGACATGTCGGCGATGAAACTGAGTTTCTATGTGCTGATCGTCTGTGCGCTCTCGATTGTCCTGTTCTCGCTCACATCGCCGGAGCGCCACCTCATGCCGCTTGTCACAGGACGGGAATGGGGGTTCTCATTGATGCTGGCCATCGTGCCGACAGTCTTCTCACTGGTTTCGATGGGAATCGCTGTACGCATCATCGGTTCAACCCCGACAGCCATCATGGGCGCCCTTGAGCCATTGACGGCCGTCGTGATCGGTCTGACCGTCTTCAAGGAGGCTCTGACCGTCAATCTTGCTGTCGGCATCATGCTGATCCTCATGGCGGTCATCACCATCATCCTCAGCAAGGGAAAGGCTGCGGCATAGCCGCCCGAGCCGCTACAGCACGGCCGTGCGGGCGGCTTCGGCGGCGGCAGCCCGGGCGAAATCCTCTCCTGAAGATGCGTAGAGGACCCCGCGGGATGAGTTGATCAGAAGACCGCCTTTTGAGTTGGCGCCGTTGGCCATCACTTCTTCAGCACTTCCGCCTTGCGCCCCGACCCCCGGGACGAGGAAGAAATTGTCCGGACAGAACCGCCGGATCTCCTTCAGCCTGTCAGCCTTGGTCGCACCCACGACGAACATCATGTTCTCCGGCGTGGAGATCTCCATCATCCTCTCCATCACGACCTGATAGAGCGGTTTGCCGTCTTTCTCCGCGGTCTGGAAATCGGCCGAGGACGGATTGGAGGACAGAGCCACCACGATGACGTATCGGCCGGGATATTCAAGGAACGGGATGACGGTCTCGCCGCCCATGTACGGAGAAATCGTGACGGCATCGAAGTCGAAGGTCTCGAAGAGGCTCCTGGCGTACATCCTGGCGGTGTTGCCGATGTCCCCCCTCTTCGCGTCAGCGATGATGAACTGCTCAGGATGGTTTGTGCGGATGTATTCGACCGTCTTGTCCAGAACCGCGATCCCGTCCGCTCCGAGGCACTCATAGAAAGCAAGGTTCGGCTTGAAGGCGATGCAATGGGGGGCGGTGGCGTCGATGATGCGCCGGTTGAACTCCAGCACGGCCTCGACGACAGTCCTTCCGGCCTTCACGCATTCCGGAATCTTGGCGAAATCGGTGTCAAGACCGACGCAGAGCATCGATCCTTTCTCCCTTATCTGGGAATATAATTCTGTCGTTGTCATCTTCCGTCAGTCATAATATTCATAGAATTTGGCGATGGATTCCATCCCGGCGAAGAACTGCCGCAGCAGGAAACTCTCGTTCGGGGAATGGATCGTGTCACGCTCAAGACCGAAGCCCATCAGGAGCGGATCCACTCCGAGGATCTTCTGCATGTCGGCCAGCACGGCGATGCTTCCTCCGCCGCGGCTCGGAACCGGCTTGATGCCATAGACTTCCTCCATAGCCTTCGAGGCGGCCTGGAACGCCGGTGACGAGATCGGAATGAGGAACCCCTCTCCCCCTTCGCACGGCCCTACCTCTATGCGGCAATATTTCGGGGCGATCCTCTCCAGATGCTTCTTGAACAGCCTCGTGATCCTGGCGCTCTGCTGATTCGGCACGAGACGCATCGAGATCTTGGCGTGGGCGACTGACGGGAGAACCGTCTTGGCACCCTCGCCGGTGTATCCTCCCCAGATTCCGCAGACATCAAGACAAGGCCTGATGCCGATCCGCTCAAGCGGAGTGTAGCCCTTCTCGCCACGCAAGGCCTTGACACCCACAGACTCCTCGAACTCCTTTAGGTCAAACGGAGCCCTCGCGAGCTGCGCCCTGTCTTTCCTTGAAAGTTCCACGACATCGTCATAGAACCCGGGAACCGTGACGCGCCCGTCCTTGTCGATCAGGCTGGAGATCAGGTCACAGAGGGTCTGGATAGGGTTGGCGACGGCACCGCCGTAATGCCCGGAATGCAGATCCTTGTCCGGGCCGGTCAGAGTCACCTCCAGATAGGCCAGTCCCCTCATCCCGCAATTGATCGAAGGCACCCTGTCGGAGATCATCGTGGTGTCGGAGACCAGGATCACATCGGCGCCCAGCCACTTCTTATGCTCCCTGACCCAGGACGGGAGTGACGGACTGCCGATCTCCTCCTCCCCCTCGAAGATGAACTTCACGTTGTGGCGAAGCCGGCCGGTGCGAAGAAGATATTCAAAAGCCTTGATGTGCATGAAAAGCTGCCCCTTGTCATCGTTGGCACCTCGGGCGTAGATCGCCTCCTGCCCGGTCGGATCCTGCCTGATGACAGGCTCGAACGGATCCGTGCGCCATTTCTCAAGCGGCTCAGGCGGCTGCACGTCATAATGGCCATAGACCATCACGGTCTTCCACTCCGGATTCACTATCTTCCTGCCGAAGACCACAGGGTTGCCTTTGCCCGGATAGACCCCGGCCTCGTCGGCGCCGGCCTCCAGAAGCAGTTCCCTCAGCCTCCCGGCGCAACGTTCCATGTCCTTCCTGTGATCCTGCCTCGCGCTGATCGACGGAATCCGCAGGAGAGAGAACAGTTCCTCAAAGAACCGCTCCCTGTTTTCTTGAATATATTCCTTCATCCCTTTGCGTTTTTTTAGGAAACCTTCAAAAAATAACCCGCATCATCTTTTTCATGTTTCCGGAGAGTTTCGGATCGTCCTATATGGAGTTCTCCAACTTTGACTTGGCGTAGTCCAAAGTCACGGTGAAAGTCTTCCTGTGCGAGGACGGGGCGTCGTACATCGCGTCATCGAAGATCCGCTCGCAGATGGAGCGCAGACCACGCGCCCCAAGCTTGTTCCTGATGGCGGTGTCAACAATAAGCTCCTTGACTCCGTCCTCAACCTTGAGGGTCATCCCGTCGATCTCGAACAGCTTTGAGTACTGCTTGAGAATCGCATTCTTAGGCTCGGTGAGAATCCTGAGCAAAGCATCCCTGTCAAGGGCGTCAAGACAGGTGATGACAGGCAGACGGCCGATGATCTCGGGAATGAGACCATAGGCCCTCAGATCCTGCGCATCGACATATTTCAGGAGATTCTTCTTGTCCACCGTCTGTTTCTGCGATGCTCCGAATCCGATCACCTGAGTGTTGAGTCTCTGGGCGATGCGACGCTCTATGCCTTCGAATGCACCGCCGCAGACGAACAGGATGTTCTGAGTGTTGACGTGGATGAACTCCTGCTCGGGATGCTTGCGTCCACCTTTAGGCGGGACATTGATCACATTGCCTTCAAGAAGTTTCAGCATGGCCTGCTGCACTCCCTCGCCTGACACGTCACGGGTGATGGACGGATTGTCGCTCTTGCGGGCGATCTTGTCGATCTCGTCGATGAACACTATCCCCCTCTCCGCTTTCGCCACATCGAAGTCCGCCTCCTGAAGGAGTCTCGTGAGAATGCTCTCGACATCCTCTCCGACATAGCCCGCCTCTGTCAGGACCGTGGCGTCAACGATCGTGAACGGAACATCCAGCAACTTGGCTATGGTCTTGGCCAGCAATGTCTTTCCTGTTCCGGTCGGACCCACCAGCAGTATGTTCGACTTCTCCAGTTCAACCCCGTCATCAGGACGGTCCACCAGATTGTGGTTGATCCTCTTGTAGTGGTTGTAAACGGCCACCGCCAGCATCTTCTTGGCCCGGTCCTGTCCGATGACATATTCATCAAGGAATTCCTTGATTTCAGCAGGCTTCCTCAACGTCTCAAGACGTCCCAAAGAGTTGCCGTCCCCGGAGGCGGAGTCAAGCGTGTCCCGGAGATAGTCATGCGCCAGCTCCACACAGTCGCTGCAGATGAAACCGTCCACACCTTGAAGCAGGAACGGAACCTCACGCTCCGACCGGCCGCAGAACATGCAATGTCTTGTCGTACCTGTGTTCCTTTTCTGGGGCATCTATCTGGATTTTTTAGTCAGGATCTCATCCACCATTCCGTACTCGAGAGCCTCACCGGCGGTCATCCAGAAGTCTCTGTCGGCATCGGCGAAGACCTTGTCGTAAGACTGGCCGGAATGCTTGGAAATGATGTCGTAGAGTTCCTTGCGGGTCTTCTCGATCTCCCTCGCCGCGATCATTATGTCCGCAGCCTGCCCCCGAGCGCCTCCGAGAGGCTGGTGAATCAAGACTCTGGAGTGAGGCAGGCAGGAGCGTTTGCCTTTCTCTCCGGCACAAAGCAGGACGGAACCCATCGAAGCGGCCATTCCGGTACAGATCGTGGCCACATCCGGCTCCACCAGCTGCATCGTGTCATAAATCGCCAAACCGGATGTCACCTGACCGCCCGGAGTGTTGATGTAGAGGGAGATGTCAGCGGTGGAATCAGTCGAGGCCAGAAACAGAAGCTGCGCCTGGATGATGTTGGCCACATCATCGTCGATCGGAACGCCAAGGAATATTATCCTGTCCATCATCAGACGGCTGAACACATCCATCGAGGCCACATTCAGCTTCCTCTCCTCGATGATGGTCGGGTTGATGTAGGCGTCCGTCGCCCTCCGGTAGCGGTCAAGGGTCATGGAACTGAGGCCAAGACCCTTGACGGCATATTTCTGAAACTCCTTGTCCATGATTACTTGAGGTCACGGAACTTCGTCTCGGAGATCTTCTTGTTCTGGAGGGTGACCTTCTCCTTGACGGCAGCGATCACCTTCTCGGTCTCGACGTTCTCCTCGATGTCGCGCATCCGCCTCTCGTCCTTGAGAAGCTGGGCCGCGGCGTCAGTGAGGAGTTCCTCAGGAACGTTGCCCATTCCGTACATGGCATACTGGTAGGCAGCGTAGGCCTTGGCGGCCTCAAGCATGTCCTTGTCCTCGATCTTGAGTCCGAACTTCTTCATCAACGAGCCCCTGACAAGCTGCCAGCGGAAGTCACCGAGGAAACCGTCGAACTCCTTCTCGATGTCTTCCTTGGAGAACTTCTCCTTGTTGCTCTCGTAGAGCCATCTCTTGAGAAAAGCCTCAGGGACGGTCACGGCAGCCTTGTCAACAAGGTATTTGCGCAGATCCTGAGAGAGCCTGTAGTCGGCCTCCTGCCTGTAGGAAGCCTCAAGCCTTTCGGCGATCTTGGCGTCAAACTCCTCGGTTGTCTTCACGGCATCCTTACCGAAGGCCTTGTCATAGGTCTCCTGACACTCTGTGGCCGGGACGAAAGTCTTCACATTCACCACGGTGACATTCCAGACAGGATCAAGGGCGGCAAGCTCCTCCTTTTTCATCCGGAGCATTGAAGATCTGTCGGTCTCGTTGGTGAAGGCCTCGTTGACATTGACGTCGAAGCTGGCGTCAACCTTCGCTCCGAGGAAGTTCTTCTTCGCATCACCTTCAACCTTGTTGACAGCCACATAGACTCCCTCCACGGTTTTCTCGCCCTGTTTGAAGTCAACCACGACGTAGTCATCCTCGCCTGCGGCCTCCCCCTCCTCAAGCTGGCCGTACTGCCTGAGGATGCTCTCCTTCATGGCGGCCTTCGCCTTCTCGGTCACCTCGATCTTATAGTACGGCAGCTTGTCCTCCTTGGTCACGTCGATGTTGATCTCCGGAGACAGTCCAAGGTCGAACCTGAACTCGAAATCGTTGCCGTCCTTCCACTCCTGTTCCTTCTGGGACTCGCTGGCTATAGGCTCGCCAAGGATGTGCAGATTATTGTCTTTGATGAACTTGTCAAGCTGCTCGGAGACGACGCTGTTGATGGACTCGTACAGGGCCTGCTCTCCATAGATCTTCTTCACAAGGACAGGAGGAACCATTCCCTTGCGGAAACCCTTGAAGTCGGCGTTTCTCCTGTAGGCGGCGAGCCTTTTCCTCTGCGGCTCGGCATAGTCCTCCGCCTTCAGGGCGATCGTCAGTTCGATGTTAAGGTCATCGATTTGATTTTTTGTTACTTCCATAATTGTCAATAAATCTTTTTTAAATTAATTATTCTTTCTCTGCGGGTAAACCACCCTTTCATGATAAATCTGCGAAAGATAGGACTTCAGCGTCTCTTTCACAGTGTCCAGATCCTTTATCGAGATGTCGGCCTCATCAAACTGGCCGATCTTCATCTTCGAAGCGACAATGTTCTCCACAAATGTCGAGAACGTGGCCGCGGAATTGTCTTTCAACGTCCTTGAAGCCGCCTCAAGCGTGTCGCAGATCATCAGGATTATCTGCTCCTTTGTCTGAGGCTTGCGCCCCGGGTAGAAGAAGTCCGCGACATCATCCGGATCACCGCCGTCGTTGAGGTACTTGTTGTAGAAGTACGAAGTGTTGGACGTTCCGTGATGTGTGATGATGAAGTCCTGGATGACCTCCGGGAGACGATGTTCCCTGGCCAGTTTCAATCCGTCGGAGACATGCCTGATTATCGCCCTCGCGCTCTCCTTCGGACTCAGGTTCTCATGGTAATGGACACCACCTGGAGACATGCTCTCGTTCTCTATGAAACAAAGCGGGTTCATCATCTTGCCTATGTCATGGTAAAGGGCTCCGGCACGCACCAGCAGCACATTGGCGTCAATGGATCTGGCGGCGGCGTCACACATGTTCATCACCTGCAGCGAATGCTGGAAGGTTCCCGGAGCCTTGTGCTCAAGTTCCCGCAGGAGGCTGTTGTTCGTGTCGCAAAGCTCGCGGAGCCTTGAACTGGAGACAAGGTTGAACATCCTCTCGAACAGATAGATGAGAGGGTAGCCCGCCACTATGAGCATCGACCCGATGAACATGTAAAGCAACGCCATGTAAGGGTCGTCGTTCACCATGTCAACCAGCCTGAATCCGAAATAGGTGACGACAAGGCTCGCGAACACAATTCCGGCCATGATGAACTGCTGCCATCCCTGATTGAAGAAACGGAACGCGAACACCGCCACAATGCTTGCCAGGAGGAACATCACGAAAAGCACGGCGCCGTTCTCGGCGAAGATCAGCAACGGCAGGTACGACACGCAGCAGATCGGGAAGATCACCTTGTTCTTGAAGAAGGCCTCAAGGTACAGGGCTGTCAGCGTGAACGGCACCATGTAAAGGCATCTGGGTGCGAACTTGTTGATGATCAGCGCAATGACAGAGGCTATGATGAATATGAAGATCAGGTACCAGAACTTGTGATGATCCAAAAACAACCTCCTGTTCAGGAAATAGATCATCAGGAAAAACATCAGCACCAGTACAAATGCCATGAAGGCATTTCCGAGCCAGAAGAGAATTCTAGGGCCTCCGTAGCCCATGCTGTTCTCATATTCGACCTTGTAGGAATCAATCATCTGGGCGATTTCCGCCGTCACGATCTCCCCTTCCGAGACAATCAGCTGGCCGGCGCTCACAAAACCTTGAGTCGTGGAGACCTGATTGGTGGACTCGGAACGTACCAGCTCGGTCGTCTTGGGGTCATATTCAAGATTGGGGACGATGAAATCGTAGATTCCGGCGGAGCGGAGGACAGAGTCCGCATTGATCTTCGGGTACTTCGCCGTCACATCCGACAGCAGACGGTTCCTGGCCTCCGATTCCTTGAAGACCTCGTCCACAGGTTTCTTCCCGGCCCTCTTGTCCTTCTGGATGTACAGCACCGCTCCGGAAGGATCGGCATGTCCGTCCATCTTCACCCCCTCGTCCGGCACCACGCCGTTGGAATAGATTCCGGCCATCGAAGACAGAATCAGAGGACGGAGGTAGGAATATGCTCCCATCTCAATCCCCTCGGCGGCCTTGCGGCAGTTGTCCACTATGTCCTGACGGTATCTGTAGTAAGGTATGACAACCGGCTTGTTCCTGCTTCTTTCCTCCCGGATCTGCTCGTCTGTCTTCAGAATGGGGAAATCGAACTGGGCCAGAAGTGTCTCGTGAGACCACGGAGAACCTTTCCTGTAGTCATAGCTGAATTTCGCCGTCCTCGGAAAAATCACTGTGAGGACCAGGAACAGTATGGCCAGAGGAATGAGCACCCTGTAGTTGACGGACACGCGCGGCAGTTTCATCTTTCTCTTCTGTTATTTGAACGGACTTCCCGCTTCCTTTGCTATAAAACTATAGGTCAGCTTGTCAGTGATCCTCGGAAACAGCCTGTGTGCCAGAACGGTGATCTTGCCGAGCCCCGTAAGGATCATCTGGGACTTCCGCTTTTCCAGCCCCTTGGCAAGGTACTCGGCACACTTTTCGGCACTCATCAGCCTGTCCTCCTTCAAAGGAGTCTCGCCCTGAGGGTTGCCGTCCGCAGTCAATGCCGCCTTACGGACATTGGAGTCCGTGTAGCCCGGGGCGAAGACCAGCACGTTGAGTCCGTCCTTGAGGTGCTCGATGCGGACGGCGTCCAGAAAACCTCTGATGGCGTACTTGGATGATGAATATCCTGTCCTTGCCGGAAGGGCGGTGAATCCGGCGATCGAGATCACCCCGACAACCTGTCCCCTGCTCCTGAGCAGGTAAGGCAGGGCGAACTTCGTACACTGCACCGTACCCCAGAAATTCACGTCCATCAGAGACCGGATCACACCGAGATCCAAATCCTTGAACATGGCGCGCATCGAGATCCCGGCGTTGTTGACCAGAATGTCGATACGGCCATATTTCCGGACTGTACAGTCAATCAGATTCCGGCAGTCATCCTCGATGGAGACATCAGTCCTAACGCACAGAACCTTGTCCGGATCCGGATTCACGGAAGGCGCAAGTTCCTGAAGTCTGTCCAGCGATCTGGCGGCCATCACGACATTCGCTCCGGACGAGCCGAAGAGACGGGCGGAAGCCAATCCTATTCCGGAACTGGCTCCCGTAATGACAATAACCTTGTCCTTGAAATATTCAGGATGCATACAAGCGCTGATCAGCAATCAATTACATAATAGTCTTCACCGCGATGTCATCTCCGTCGTAGGCACCGGCATCAAGTTTCTGCTTGATCTCCTTGAAAGCGTTGAGAGTGTACTCAATGTCTTCCTTGGTGTGGGCTGCCGTGCATACGATCCTGAAGATCACCATTCCCTTCGGTATGACCGGATAGATGACCATCGAGCAGAAAATGCGGTAGTTCTCACGAAGATCCATCGCGATCTTAGTCGCCTGGGCGACACCGCCGCCGTCGATGTGGATAGGAATCACGCAGGCCTGAGCCTCACCGATGTCGAATCCCAGCTTCTTGAAGCCTTCCTGAAGGGTATGCGTCACATTCCAGCACTTCCTGCGGAGTTCGTCGCCTTCCTTTGACATGATGATCTCAAGACGCTTGATGTTTCCGTAAACGAGCGCCATCGGCTGGGACTTGGCGTACATCTGCGAACGCATGTTCAGACGCAGATAGTTGATGATCTTCCTCGGACCCGCGATGAATCCTCCGATCGAGGCCATGGACTTCGCGAAAGCGCCGATGTAGAGGTCTATGCCGTCCATGCAGTGCAGCTCCTCGGAAGTGCCGCGCCCGTGCTCTCCGAGAAGGCCGAACCCGTGGGCGTCGTCAATGAATATGCGGAAGCTGTACTTCTTCTTCAGCTCGACTATCTTGTCGAGGATTCCCATCGCTCCTGTCATGCCGAAGACTCCCTCGGTGATGAGGAGAACACCTCCGCCGCTTTCCTCGGCCTCCTTGCAGGCTCTGGCAAGAACCTTCTCGCAGTCCACGATGTTGTTGTGACGGTACTTGTACTTGCTTCCGATGTGGAGACGGATTCCGTCAAGAAGGCAGGCGTGGGCCTCCGCGTCATAGACTATGACATCGTGACGCGCCGTAAGACAGTCGATCGCGGAGACGATCCCCTGATAGCCGAAGTTGAAGAGGAACGCATCCTCCTTTTTCTCGAAATCAGCGAACATCCTCTCCAGCTTCTCGTGGAGAGCGGTGTGGCCGGAAAGCATGCGGCTTCCCATAGGATAGGCCAGTCCCCATTTCGCGGCGCCCTCGGCGTCAGCCTTGCGCACCTCCGGGTGGTTGGCAAGTCCCAGATAGTTGTTCAGACTCCAGTTCAGGACCTCTTTTCCGTTGAAAACCATGTGAGGCCCGAGTTCGCCCTCAAGTTTCGGGTACATGTAGTAGCCGAAGCCCTGGTCGAAGTACTGTCCGATAGGACCGCCCGAGTCCCTTTCGATTCTGTCAAAAATGTCAAGCATTTCGTATTGCGTTTTAAATTATTACCTATGCGTCGATGTTGGCGTAATGCGCGTTCTCCTCGATGAACTGTCTTCTTGGAGGGACATCGTCCCCCATCAGCATCGAGAAGGTCCTCTCGGCCTCGGCGGCGTTGTCGATGGTGATCTTGCGCAGACGCCTCCTGGCCGGATCCATTGTGGTGTCCCAGAGCTGCTGGTCACTCATCTCGCCGAGACCTTTGTACCTCTGGACGGTGACACCCTTGTCAGATCCCTTTCCAAGACGGGCCGTGGCTTCGAACCGCTGCTCGTCCGTCCAGCAATAGACCTCCTCCTTGCCTTTCTTGACAAGGTAGAGCGGAGGTGTGGCGAGATAGACGTAGCCGTTCTTGATGAGATCGAACATGTAGCGGAAGAAGAACGTAAGGATAAGGCATGCGATGTGGCTTCCGTCAACATCGGCATCGGTCATGATGATGACCTTGTGGTAACGGAGCTTGCTCAGGTCCATTTTCTTCTCGCCGTTCTCGTCCTCCTGGGCCACCGTGACTCCCAAGGCCGTGTAGATGTTCCGGACTTCCACGCTGTCAAACGCGCGGTCTCCGGCGGCCTTCTCCACGTTCAGGATCTTACCCCTCAAAGGCAGGATGGCCTGGATCCTTCTGTCACGTCCCTGCTTGGCGGTGCCGCCGGCGGAGTCTCCCTCGACAAGGAACAGCTCGCATTTCTCCGGATTCCTCTCCGAGCAGTCGGCGAGTTTGCCCGGCATTCCGGCACCCGTCATCGCGGTCTTTCTCTGCACCATCTCACGGGCCTTGCGGGCGGCGCTGCGGGCGGTGGCGGCAAGCACAATCTTCTCTATCAGAAGTTTGCCCTCCTTCGGATGCTCCTCAAGGTACTGGTCCATGGCCGCTGATGTGGCCTGGGACACGGCGGAGGTGGCCTCCGGGTTGCCCAGCTTCGTCTTGGTCTGCCCCTCGAACTGAGGCTCGGCGATCTTGACCGAGACGACGGCCGTCAGTCCCTCCCGGAAATCCTCCGGGGCAAGATCCCCCTTGAACTTGGCGAGAAGGTTGTTCTTCTCGGCATAGTTCTTCAGCGAACGGGAAAGTCCCATCTTGAAGCCCTGAAGGTGGGTACCGCCCTCTATGGTGTTGATGTTGTTGACGTAGGAATATATCTTCTCGGAGAATCCGTTGTTGTACGAGAGCGCGATGTCGATAGGAATCACCTTGTCGCTCTGCACGCACACCGGCTCAGGGATGAGCTGCATCGCCCCGGCGTCAAGGTAGTCGATGAACTCCTTGAGCCCCTCCTTCGAAAAGAAGACATCGCCGCGGTAAAGCTGCTTTCCAGTGGGCTTCGAGTTGCCGTTCTCGTCGGTGACATATTCATCGACCAGTTCCCTCTCGTCGGTGATGCTGATCCTGATACCCCTGTTCAGATAGGCCAGCTCACGCATCCTCGCGGCAAGGGTGTCATATTTATAGACAGTGGTCTGGGTGAATATGGTCGGATCCGGATGAAAGGTGATGATGGTTCCGGTGTCGCCGCAGTCACCAGTGATCTCAACCGGTCCAAGCGGCTTGCCTTTTGAATATTTCTGCACAAAGACATGTCCCTCGCGATGCACTTCAGCCACAAGGCTGTCGGAAAGGGCGTTCACGCAGGACACGCCGACTCCGTGGAGACCTCCGGACACCTTGTAGCTGTCCTTGTTGAACTTGCCTCCGGCATGGAGAACCGTCATGACAACCTCAAGGGCGGAGCGATGCTCCTTCGGATGCATTCCGGTCGGGATGCCTCGCCCGTTGTCCGTCACCCTGATCGAGTTGTCAGGCAGGATGGTGACGCTGATCTCGGTACAGAAACCGGCCATGGCCTCGTCGATACCGTTGTCAACCACCTCATATACCAGATGATGGAGTCCCCTCTCCCCGATGTCTCCGATGTACATCGAAGGTCTTTTCCTCACGGCCTCCAAACCTTCCAGCACCTGAATGCTGCTCGCGGAATACTGCTCCTCCGCTTTCTTCATCTCTTCGTTCTCAATCATATTCTATCACCTGTTTTTGTCAAACGCATATGGTCAACCCATAAAACAGACAAAATTAATAAAAATTGAGGGCAATGCGAAATTTATTTCCACATTGCCCTATCCATCATCAGGCGGTCACTTTTATTGTGCGGTCACTTCGGCATACTCAGTGACCGTCCGACACGAAACTAAAGACTCAACAAGACTCCGGCGGTGAGCCAAGGACCTTTCTCGGCATAGAACGGAGCCCTTTGAACGGTCTGGCAAAGCAGATTGCCGGACTCAAGCCAAAGCTCCAGCTTCCGGTTGAACTTGTAGCCGCAGTTCAGGCCCAGGTCAACATATCCCGGGACTCTCGCCTTGAAGACGCCATCGTACAACCCGACATCATTAATGGCACCTGGCATAACGCACTTGCCCTCACGCCAGGACGAGGCTTCGACAGCCACACCGGCGTAAAGACGTGGGCTGATGTCATAAGAGAGACTGAGGTCGCCGCTGTACTTCGAAGGTGCGAACCCAAGATTATCCGCATCCTTCTCCGGGAACGAGAGATTTCTGAACCGCAGATCAGCGTCCGCCTTGAAACGCCCCGTCCGGAAACCCACCGACGCATTGGCATAGATGAGGTTGACATCCGAATATACCAGCGAAGGCAGCAGTCCGCCACCGAACAAGATTCCGGACTCCATCAGGGCATTTTCATACACGCCGGCACCTCCGTTCACATCAAACTGAAGCGACGAGGCGATGCTTCCCCTCACTCCGATCCTGACGTTCACGTTCTCCACAGTGTTGTCAACCAACGGGGTCATGGCTTCATAGACAGGAGCCGTCAGAAACGACGGATTCAGATGGTGATTCCCCGAAATCTGCGATGAATATGTGTTCAGACGGCTTCCGCCGGTCGCATCGGCGTAAAGGGCCACACTCCTCCCGGCCGCGAATCTGACATGCGCGTCAGGATAGACGATCTGTCCCACGTCGCCTGTCATTGCACGGAAAGTGCCTGAGGCGTCATTCCGTGACACATACTCGAGCCTGACGCCAAGGTCAAGGTTCCAACGTCCGGATTCCAGCCTGTAGGTCGGGACAAGGGCGACACGTCCGATGTTTCCGTCGTAGAACCTGCTGTACGATGCGGTCTCGGCCTCGAACCCGGCCAGAAAGCCCCTTCGGCCGTCCCGGACGGAACCGGCAAGGCCTTCCAGCAGGAACCATGACTCGCCCTGAGCGTCAACAACCGTTCCTCCGGGGAAAGCGAACTCCGTGTAGTCCAGGTTGTCGCCCGCCACCCGGCCTCTCGCACTGACATCATACAGGAAATATGACTCCGCGTCATTGTTGGAGCGTACCCTCACGTTGAAATCAACGGCATTGTATGTCCTGGACATCACAGTGTCCTTTGCGGCCAGGCCGTAGTAGCCCACCCCGAACGACAGAATCGCCTTGTCCCAGCTGTAAAGCCCGTCAAAGCCGGCGGTGGTCAGGGCGTCGTGGCCTGAAAAGCTGTTACCCGAACCTTTCAGGTGATAAATCCCGTCCTTCTGTTCAGGTCTGATCTCATGGTAGTTTCCGAAATATGATCCATGACCGGCGTACAGGCTCATCCGGAAAGGGCCTTTCAGTTCAGGGCTGTACACGAACTCCATCCGCGGATGGAGAGTGTAGCCGGCTCCGGCCTTGAGATAAAGCTTCCGACCTCTCCAGGCATCCTTCTCAGGTCTCATGTTCAACATGTAAGGCTTGAAACTGTAGGCACCCTGATAAGGCTTGCTGAAAACCTCGTAGTCAAAGTCCAGATCGAACCGCAGCAGGGAATCCGGCACATTCATGGCAAGCCGAGGCTTGTGTACCTCGGAAGGATTTCCCTGATAGATGTTTGTGACCTCCACGGTCGGATTGAAGTTCTGGCCGAACGAAACCGCGGTTCCCGCCAGCAGGGCCGCGGAGACAAGATATGTTTTTTTCATGCCGTTCATCTCTACATCATCGTTTTAAGTTTCTCAAGACGCATCCTGACATTGTCAAGCACGTCATCGGACGTACCCTGGACCGGCGTGTAACCATTCCGGACGCTCTCGAACGTGGCCTTGGCCTGCGAGAAGTTGTCCTGCTCGGCGAACGAGTCCCCCAGGACGATGAACGCCTTCGCAAGCCAATAGTTCTGGTCGCCGGCCTTCCCGGCGAAGGCATAGACCTTCTTCTCCACGGTGTCGTACCTGCCCTGGTCGTAGGCGTCCTGGATGACCATGTAGGCGGCTTCGGCTCCCTCGGCGGTGGAAGGTGATGCACTCAAGCTTGTGAATATCCCGAACGCGGCCTCACGCTCGTTCATCGAAAGCAGGGACTTGGCCTTGATGTAGTCAGCCTCACGGATCTCGGCATCGGTACTTTTCCCGTCAGCCTTGACCTTGTCGGCACAGGACAACGCCGAGGCCCAGTCTCCGGCCTTGTAGGCCGAACGTGTCATCCCGACCCTCGCCGTGTGCCTGTTGTTCTCTATTCCGGCATCCTCCAGCAGTGATGAATAGCCGCCGAAAGCGTCCTTGTAGCGCTGCAGGTCATAGGAAAGCCTTGAGAAGTTCAGCATTGCCGTCTCGGCGAACGCCGAACCCTCTCCTTTCTCCAACGATTTCCTGTACCAGTCACAAGCCTGCTCCTTCTTGCCTGTGTTCCTGTAGCATTCAGCCACATAGAACTCGGCCACAGGGACTTTCGCACCGGACGGGTAGCGTTCCAGATAAGTCTGGAGTGAAGCCAGAGCCTTGCCGTAGTTCTCCGTAAGGAAAACCTGCTCGGCGGCGTTGAAATACATCGTCTCCTTCTCGCTGTCCGACTTGTCCCTGATCACTCCGGCCTTGTCAGCGAAATCAATGTACTCGTCCGCGCGCCCCTGCGACTGGTAGATCGACTCGATGGCCAGAAGGGCGTCACGGGCATATTCAGTACCAGGCATCTCGCTTATCACCTGCTTGTAGAATCCAAGCGACCGGTCGTATTCGGACATGTTCCTTGAGATCATTCCAAGTTCGATCAGAGAGCGCGCCGCGATGGTCTTGTCATCCGTGGACGAACGGAGTCTCGTGAAAGCCGAGACAGCGTCATCGTTCCGGCCTGCGGCGACATATGCCCGTCCCAGCTCGAACATGGCGTCAGAGTAGCATTCCGCGGACGGACTGGCATCCAGCGTCCTTGAAAGCGCACCGATCTTGCCGTCCGTATTCCCCAGAAGGCCGTAGGCGATTCCGGCGCGGTAATTCGGGTAGAGATTGTCCTTGAACGTGAAGCGTTTGAGAGCGTTCTCATATTCAGTGACGGCGGTCTTGTAGTCCTTGCGTATGAAGTCGCAGTCGGCGCGCCGCACGGCGGCATCCTCACCCTCCGCCAGGTCGCGGCCCTGAAGATACTCATCGAACCATTTGGCGGCGGCAGCGTAGTCTCCGAGGCGGAAGTAACAGTAAGCCAGATCATAAGGGATCAGCCGGCCTTCCGTCTTGCCCTCCAGGGCGGAATTGTTGTACAGATCCTTGAAAGTGTCCAGCGCCTTGTCGAACTGGTCGCTGCGGTAGTAGGACTCGCCGAGCCAGTACCTGGAAAGCTGATAGAACGGCGAACGCCTGTCGGCGTAGAACGAGGAAGCCCTGAGGTAAGGGACCGCATCGCTCCAGGCCCCCGTCCCCACAAGCTGTTCGGCACGCAGATAATTGGCTTTCATGTAATTCGCCTTCTGGTCGTCATCCAGCACATCAATGTTGGAATATGCCTCCACCGCTCCGGCGTAGTCGTGGCTGTAAAGCGAGGCCAGCGCCATGTAGCTGTAGATCCTCTCCCCCTTCTTCTTGTCGGAATACCTTGCGAGGTAATCATTGAAGACCGAAGGATTGTGGTTCAGGTCAAACGACAGTTTGGCGTAGTTGAAATGAGCATCCTCCTGGATGTCAGGGTTGAACGACCGCTGCGATGCTTCCTTGAAAGCGTCGAGGGCGGCGACCTTGTTGCCGGTCCTGATGAGGCTGTATGCCAGATTGTAGTTCGCTATCTGACCGATGGAGTCAGTCCTGTTCTTCATCAGCGAGTAGTTCTCGATGGCTCCCTTATAGTCTCCCGTGGCGTAGAGAAGCGATCCGGCGTAGAAATAATCGTTGCGGTCCATCTCGCCGTCCCCGCTCCGGGCGATGTCGTAATATTCCTTTGCCTTTCCGGTGTCGCCCTTTGCCAGATACGATTCGGAAATGATCCTCGCCAGATGTCTCTGACGCTCTTTCGGAGCGCTCTCAAAGACTTTCACCCCATTTTTCAGAACATAGGAATAGTCCTTCTTCATGAAACGGCACTCGACCATGTAGGAATTGGACATCTCCGTGAAACGAGGATCTCCCGCCGCCTTTTCGAACCAGCCGAAAGCCTCGTCGAAATTCTTCCGGGAATAGTTGATGTAGCCCAATGAATATCTCGACGGAGCGGTGTAGTCAGACAGGACCCTCCTCTCCGACTCCTCGAACAAAGACTTGGCTTTCTCCAGATCCCCTTGCTCGAAGTATGAATATGCCCGCTTGAAGGCATATTCAGCCACCAGAGCGGACGGCAGACTTTTCTCCCGGACTTTGTCGAACTCGGCCGCGGCAGCCTGGTATTCCTGCCTGTCGAACAGGTTCAGCGCCTTGTAGAAATGGATTTGAGGCACGAGGATGGAATACGGATGCGCGGAGACATATTCATCAGCCAGAGTCTCGTTGCCCCTTTCCTGAAGTCTGACAGCGCACAGGGCCTCATAGCCGCCGGCCGTCACATCCCCGGTTCCGGCATAGATTTCTCCGAATATGCTTCCGGCTCTCTCGAACATCCCGTGACCGTAGAGTTCGGTGGCGAGACGGTACCGGTCAGGTCCTGTCTCCTGCGCCGTCACGGCATCTCCCGCACCAAATGACAGCGCCATCAGAAGCGCCGCGGCAAGTTTGCTTTTCATATTGTCTCCAATCATTTTATCGGCGAAAAAGATTTCACAAATTTACTTAAATATACCCGAAAAATAAAGTATATTTGCGTTGCTATGGAAATGAACGCGCTATCAGCATCAAAAAACGAGCCGCTGGTCTCATTCCGTGACGCGGACATCGTGAATGGAGAAAGCACTGTGATCTACGGGCTTGACATGAACATATTCCCCGGTGACTTCATCTACATCGTCGGCAAGGTCGGAACAGGCAAGACCTCCATCATCCGCACGATGATCGGCGAGAACCCTTTCGACAAAGGCTCGGGAGAGGTCTGCGGTTTCAATCTCAGCGAATTGAAAGACAAGGATATTCCCTACCTCAGGCGCAAGATCGGAGTCGTGTTCCAGGATTTCCAGTTGCTGATGGACCGGACGGTCGAAAGCAATCTGGAGTTCGTGCTGAAAGCCACAGGATGGAAAGATCCCGATGAAATCGACAGGCGGATCACCGATGTGCTTCACGCCGTCGGAATGGAGAACAAGGCTCACAAAATGCCGCACCAGCTCTCCGGAGGCGAGCAGCAGCGCATAGCGATCGCAAGGTCTCTGCTGAACAGGCCGCGGCTGATCATCGCGGACGAGCCGACAGGCAATCTGGACAACGAGACGGCGGACGGCATCCTGCGTCTGCTGACCGGAATCAACAAGGAGGACGGTACGGCCATCGTGATGGTGACGCACAACAGAGGCATCTTTGAGAAATATCCCGGCAGAGTCTTCGTCTGCAAGGACGAGAAATGCAGCGAGAGCCTCAATGACGAAGTGATTGACCTCGCCCTGACCATCTAATGACATGCTTAAGAAAGACCGCTACCATCAGATACTCTCATGGTTCCAGGCCAATCAGCCGGAGGTCCGGACGGAACTCCTCTACGAAACCCCTTTCCAACTGCTTGCGGCGGTGATCCTCAGCGCCCAGTGTACGGACAGAAGGGTGAACATGGTCACCCCGGAGCTGTTCAGGAGATTCCCCGGGCCGGAAGATCTGGCCACAGCCTCATTCGAGGATGTGTTCAACATCATCAAAAGCATCTCCTACCCCAACAGCAAAGCCACGCATCTCATGGGAATGGCTCAAAAATTGCTGCGGGATCATGCCGGCGAAGTCCCGTCGGACATCGACCGGTTGATGACCCTCCCCGGAGTCGGCCGCAAGACGGCCAATGTGCTGGCATCAGTCATTTACGACAAGCCGGTGATAGCGGTGGACACGCACGTCTTCCGCGTCTCCCACAGGATGGGTCTTTCGGACGGGAAGACGGTGGAAGCGGTCGAGAAAGAGCTTGAGCGGCACATCCCGGAAGAACTGAGAGCCAAAGCGCACCATTGGCTTATCCTGCACGGGCGGTACACCTGCACAGCCAGGAACCCGAAATGCAATGACTGCCCTCTACGGAACTGGTGCAGAGATTACGAACGACAAAACAGAATAGTACTATGATACAGTTTTCTCCCGAGAACATCCTTCTCATCGGCTCTTTGCTTATCTTCACCGCAATACTCATCAGCCGTGCCGGGTTCAGGTTCGGAATCCCGGTCCTGCTCCTGTTCATCATCGTCGGAATGACGTTCGGCGAGGACGGACTCGGACTTGCGTTCGACAATTTCCACATAGCGCAGTTCATCGGTACGATCGCACTGTGCGTCATCCTGTACTGCGGCGGTCTTGACACCAAATTCGACACGATAAAACCCGTCATGAAGGAAGGAGTCGTGCTGTCCACCGTCGGGGTCTTCCTGACAGCCTTGTTCACCGGAGGGTTCATCTACCTTCTCACGAGGGTAGGCCACCTGTCCGAAGGAATGTCGATTGTGATGTGCTTCCTGCTCGCGGCCGTGATGTCCTCTACTGATTCAGCATCAGTGTTCAACATCCTGAGAAACGCAAAGATGAAGCTGAAAGAGAATCTACAGCCGGTCCTTGAGCTGGAGTCAGGATCCAACGACCCGATGGCCTACGTCATCACGGTCGTGCTCATCCAGTGCGCTCAGCAGCTTTTCGAGCCGGCCTCGGGAATCGACATCGACTACCCGAGGATGATCGGAAACGCCTTGCTGACTTTCTCCATGCAGCTTGGAATCGGAGCCGTCATGGGAATAGGACTCGGACGGGCGTTCTCTTGGGCGCTCGGGAAGCTGAAACTGAACGGAGCGTCACTCTACGCCATCCTCGTCCTGAGCATCGGTTTCTTCATCTATTCCATCACAGGCCTTGTGAAAGGCAACGGCTTCCTTGCCATCTATCTTGCCGGCGTGATCATCGGCAACAAGCCTATGGCCCACAAGAAAGAGGTCTTCCGGTTCAACGACACATTCATCTGGCTGATGCAGATGGGCATGTTCCTGACTCTCGGGCTGCTCGTCAGTCCTAAGGAAATGCTTTATGTGGCGCCCGTGGCCTTGCTCATAGGCGTGTTCATGACATTCATCGGGCGTCCGCTGGCAGTGTTCCTGTCGCTCCTGCCTTTCAGGAAACTCTCTTTCAAGGCAAGGGTGTTCATCTCGTGGGTCGGACTCAAGGGAGCCACACCGATCATCTTCGCCATATTCACGGTTGTCGCCGACATTCCCGGCTCCGACCAGATCTTCAACATAGTGTTTTTCATCACGATGCTTTCCATGCTGGTCCAGGGGATGAGCATCCCTGCCGTCGCGCGCAGGCTGAACCTCGCACTGCCTCAGGAAAAGGCACCGGAGACCTTCGGGATCGAGATCCCGGAAGAGGCCGGCAAGCTTATGGACCACAAGATCACGGATTCGGATCTGGCGGCGGGTGACACGCTCAAGGAGGTTCCGCTTCCTGACGGCACACGTGTCGTGATGATCAAGAGAGACGGCGAGCTGATCGTTCCGGACGGCTCGGTGAGACTCAAGGTCGGAGACAAGCTGCTCATGATTATGGGCAACCAGTTTGACGAATCGTAATAATGATGTAAATTTGCACCCCGGTTTTTCGGTCGCCGAGCCTGTCGAAGCGGCCGCATAGCAATAGAATAAAACCAAAATTCTAAGGAATATGAAAAGAATAGTACTTATCCGTCACGGCGAAAGCCAGTGGAACAAGGAGAACAGGTTCACAGGCTGGACCAATGTTGACCTGAGCGAGAAAGGCATACAGGAAGCCTTCGAAGCCGGAAAGGCGCTTAAGGAGGCCGGCATCACTTTCGAAGTGGCCTACACCTCTTATCTTAAAAGAGCCATCAAGACCCTGAACAATGTCCTCGACGCAATGGATCTCGACTGGATCCCTGTGAAGAAGACCTGGAGACTCAACGAGAAGCACTATGGAATGCTCCAGGGTCTCAACAAGGCCGAGACCGCCCAGAAGTACGGTGACGAGCAGGTGCTCATCTGGCGCCGCAGTTTCGACGTGGCCCCGCACAACCTTCCGGAAGATGACCCTAACAGCGCCACCCGGGATCCTCGCTACGCCCTCGTTCCGGATCAGTACATCCCTCGCACAGAGGCTCTGAAGAACTGCATCGAACGCGTGATGCCTTACTGGGAGTGCGAGATCTTCCCGGCCCTCAAGCAGCACGACAACATTGTGGTCGTGGCTCACGGCAACAGTCTCCGCGGCGTGGTAAAGCACCTCAAAGGGATCTCTGACGCCGACATCGTCGGTCTGAACATCCCTACCGCCACCCCTTACGTCTTCGAGTTCGACGACGAGCTCAATCTCGTAAAGGATTACTATCTCGCTGATCCTGAAGAGCTCAAACGCAAGCAGGAGGCGGTCGCCAAACAAGGTAAGGCGAAATAATCACAAATTATTTCGCCTTACCAGGGCCTTCACCCCCCCCCAGTCCCTTACGGGACAGCCCGGGGCATTGGGGACCGTATTCCCCAAACCACTTGCGTCGCTACGCTAGCATTCCTAAAGGGAATTCAATATACCGGACGGTTGTAACCGAAATGTAATAGGGTTGCAACCGTCCGGTAACATTTTATGGTGAATTTTGCACCCGTAAAAGAAAGTAACGATTATGAGTGAGATTTACCTTGCGTTTGTGGTGTTCCTGTTCGTGCTGGCGGTGTTCGACCTGATGGTCGGCGTCAGCAACGACGCTGTCAACTTCCTGAACTCAGCGATAGGCGCCAAGGTGGCCAAGTTCAAGACAATCATCATCGTGGCGGCCGTCGGAGTATTCCTCGGAGCCACGATGAGCAACGGGATGATGGAAATCGCAAGGCACGGAATATTCCATCCGTCGATGTTCTCCATCAAGGAACTGATGTTCATCTTCCTGGCCGTGATGATCTCGGATGTCATCCTGCTCGACATATTCAACAACCTCGGACTGCCCACATCGACGACGGTCTCTCTTGTGTTTGAATTACTTGGAGGCACCACCGCATTCGTGCTGCTGAAACTTGCGTCCGACACGACCGGTCTTACGGTAGGCGACCTGATGAACACGGAGAAAGCCCTTGCGGTGATAATGGCTATCTTCGTCTCGGTGGCGATAGCGTTCTTCTTCGGAATCGTCCTGCAGTACATCTCCAGACTGATATTCACCTTCACCTACAGGAAAAATCTCAAATGGAAGATAGGAATATTCGGAGGCATCGCCACCACGGCGATCTTCTACTTCATGCTCTTCAAGGGCATCGAGAACATGTCGTTCATAACGCCTGAGATCCATGAATATATCCAAAGCCACACCCTAACCTTTCTGGGAATCTGCCTCGTGGGGTCAACAGCTGTGATGCAGATCCTTTATTTCTTGAAAGTCAACGTGTTCAAGATTCTGGTACTGATGGGCACGTTCGCACTCGCGATGGCGTTCGCCGGCAATGACCTCGTCAACTTTATCGGAGTGCCTCTGGCAGGATATTCTTCGTACATCGATTATGCGGCCAGCGGAGCGACGGATCCCGGCAGCTTCATGATGTCATCGCTGGACGGGCCGGCGAAGAGTCCGCTCATATTCCTTGTGGCGGCCGGAGCCATCATGGTGATTTCGCTCGCGACCTCGAAGAAAGCCCACAACGTCATCCGCACATCCGTCGATCTTTCCCGCCAGAGCGAGGGAGACGAGATGTTCGGCACATCAAAGATCGCAAGGGTGCTGGTAAGATTCTCGAACAACACCGCCAATTTCTTCAATGACGTCATTCCCGACAAAGTGAAGAACTGGTGCGAGAAGCGTTTCAACACCGATGAGGCAAGGCTTCCGGAAGGAGCCGCGTTCGATGAGGTCAGAGCCACAGTCAATCTGGTAGTGGCCGGGCTGCTGATCGCTCTGGGAACATCGCTCAAACTGCCTCTCTCCACGACCTACGTCACATTCATGGTTGCGATGGGATCCTCGCTGGCCGACCGCGCATGGGGACGGGAAAGCGCCGTGTACAGGGTCACGGGAGTGGTTTCCGTCATAGGCGGCTGGTTCATCACCGCCGGAGCGGCCTTCATCCTCTGCTTCCTTGTTGCGATGATCATGCACCTCGGAGGCTTCGTGGCAGCCTGCATAATGATGGTTCTCGCCATCCTGATCCTCGTCCGCAGCAACATCCGCTACCGGAAGAAGACCGAGGAAGAGAACGGCGACGTGACATTCAACCAGATGATGCTCAGCACGGACAAGAACGAGATTCTGGCGCTCCTGAGCAAGCATATCTCTGAAAGCCAGTCAGCTTTCCTTGAATATGTCAACACGACCTTCCGTCAGATCACCGACGGATTCATAAAGGAGAATCTCGGAATGCTGCACCAAGCCGAGGACTCGATGAGGCGCAAGAGGGACGAACTGAAGAACAGCCGCCGCAAGGAAATGGTCGGCTTCCGCAGGATAGATCCGGAGGTCGCGATGGAGAAGAACACCTGGTTCCACCTCGGAAGAAACTCCTGCGAGGAGATCCTCTACTGCCTGCGGCGAATCGCAGATCCGTGCGAAGAGCATGTGGACAACAATTTCGTTCCTCTGAGCAACGAGCAGGTAAAGGAATATATTCCATTGAGAGACACCGTCCTGTTCCTTCTGAAGCGCACCGAGAAGATTCTCCGGACCGATGCCTACGACGAGGTTGACGAGGTCCGCCACGAGGCCGAGGAACTGAAGGACTGCCTTGAGAAGGCCCGCGAGGTCCAGATGCAGAGAATGCAGTCCACCAAGGAGAACATCAATGTGGCCTACCTCTACCTGAATCTCCTTCAGGAGACCCGTGAGCTGACCAGTTCACTCCGCCACCTCCTGCGCGCCTCCAAGGGCTTCCGGGAATAGAGGG
>CAVIGZ010000006.1:64835-67329 GCA_963642565.1 Bacteroidaceae bacterium
ATGGAATTGTCAGTCAGGTTTCTGAAGATCGAGTACAGCAGCGAAGGGTTGCCGTTAACCACCACATCCGGCTCAACCAGAGCCCTGAAAGTCACATGGTTCGTCTCCATCTGCATGGACGCATCCCGCCGGATGGTCTCAAGAAGTTCCGGAATGTTCACATTCTCAAACTCATAGCCCTGCGGAGCGTCATCGAGTTTATTGAGGGTCGAGATGTCCGCCAGAAGGCTTGACAGGCGGCGGCTCTGCGCATAGCAACGCCGGATGAACTGCTCTCTGGTCTGAGCGTCGATGTCCTGATTGGACACGATCGTCTCAAGATAGCCCTGAATGCTGCTGACCGGAGTCTTCAGTTCATGTGCCACATTCTGCGTCAACTGCCTCTTCAGCCTGGCCTTGTCCTCCTCACTGTCACGCAGTTTGTAGTACATGCTCATCTTCCCCTTCTCAATGGAATCCCTGAGACGAACATACCGTCCCCACATCGTGACCAATGAAAGGGCAAGGAAAACAATGACTATGGACAGAATAAGTGTCACCTTTCCTCGTAAAGATAACCGAACCCGTGGCGCGAGACTATCCTGTCGCCATATTCCCCGATCTTCTTGCGCAGTCTGGTGATGTTGACGTCAACCGTCCTGTCCGTGACTATCACATCATCGGGCCAGACCTTGGTAAGAATGTCCTCGCGCGGGAAAACCTTCCCCTTGGCAGTGAAGAGAAGCTTGAATATCTCATATTCAATCCTGGTCAACGCCACAGCCGCACCGTCCACCGTCACGACCTTTCTCTCATCGTCAATGAATATCCCCTGCCGGACGTTCCGTTCCTGTCCCGTCCGCCTCAGCACAGCCTTGACGCGGGAGATCACTTCCCTGATGGAGAACGGCTTGGCAATGTAGTCGTCAGCTCCCAGATCAAGGCCCTCGACCGCGTCATCCTCCGTGTCGCGGGCGGTTATGAAGATCACCGGAATCCCTGCTGTCCGCGGATCGGACTTAAGTCTCCGTGCCAGTTCAAAACCGGACATTCCGCCCATCATCACATCCAGAAGAAGCAGATTGAAAGACACCGCATCCAGCGCCAGGGCATCCTCCGCGGAATTGGAGGTCACGACATCGTAGCCTTCCTTGGAAAGGTTGAATTTGAGAATAGCGCAGATGTCCTCTTCGTCATCGACAACAAGAATTCGGGCATTCATGTAAAAAAATCGGATTAACTCCGCTAAGATAGCCACATTTTTCCTAAATTTGGACAAACACATAAACTAATATGCCTAAGATCTCAAAACGCGGGGAGGAAATCCCCGCATCACCGATAAGAAAACTCACCCCGTTTTCCGACTCGGCAAAAGTTGAAGGGGTGAAAGTCTATCATCTGAACATAGGACAGCCTGACCTTCCGACTCCGCAGAAAGCGTTGGACTCCCTGAGGACAATAACAAGAAAGACCTTGGAATACAGTCCGAGCCAGGGGCTTAAGTCTCTGAGAGACAAACTCGCAGGCTACTACGGCAGATTCGGAATCAATGTCACGGACAAAGAGATCATCGTGACCACTGGCGGATCCGAGGCACTTCTTCTGACATTCTTATCCTGCCTTAATCCGGGGGACGAGATCATCATGACCGAACCGGGGTACGCCAACTACATCTCCTTCGCCGTCACGGCGGGGATAACGGTGAAGACGGTCTCCTCCAGGATCGAGGACGGGTTCGCGCTCCCGGGAGTGGAGGATTTCGAAAAGGCCATCACCGCAAAGACGAAGGCGATCCTCATCTGCAACCCAAACAACCCAACCGGCTACGTTTACTCCAAGGACGAGCTCTACCGGCTCCGCGACATCGTCCGTGACCACGACCTCTACCTCTTCGCCGACGAGGTTTACCGCGAATTCCGCTACACGAACACGCCGTACCTTTCAGCGCTGAATCTTGATGGGATCGAGAATAACGTCATCGTCATCGACTCCGTGTCAAAGAGGTACTCGGAATGCGGAACCAGAATTGGAATGGTCGTCAGCCACAACCACGAAGTCATGCAAACCATCATGAAGTTCTGTCAGGCAAGGCTCAGCCCGCCTCTTCTGGGACAGATCGTGGCGGAAGCCTCAATAGAAGGGACGGAGGAATACTCAAAAGCATGTTTCGACGAGTATCTCTCCCGCCGGGACTTCTTCATAGCCGGTCTGAACAGGATCCCGGGAGTTTATTCCCCAATGCCGAACGGCGCTTTCTACACGGTGGCCTCGCTTCCGGTGGAGGATGCGGAGGACTTCTGCGCCTGGTGTCTGACCGATTTCCGCCACAAGGATGCCGGGACTCCGGAAGGATTCACCGGAGAGACCGTCATGATGGCTCCGGCGGCCGGATTCTACAGCACCAAAGGGCTTGGCCGGAATCAGGTCAGAATGGCATACGTTCTCAAAAAGGAGGATCTGGAGCGGTCGCTCATCGTTTTAGAGAAGGCCTTGACGGCTTACAAATCAAAATAAG
>CAVIGZ010000007.1:0-62884 GCA_963642565.1 Bacteroidaceae bacterium
AGTCTCCGGTCCCCACCCGGAGATGATTTCATTCTCATCCGACAAGCGCCTTGGTCTATCATATAAGATGTCCACATAATCATAGCCGGACGAAGCGGGCTGCCAGACCTGTAAGGAATCTTCTTCGTAATAGTTTGAAATGAATACCCTGATGTCGTTTTCAGCGCTTGAAAAATTGGGCTGCAAAAACAACGTCAGTTCCTTGGCTCCGGTTTTCTTGTAAAACATGGTGAAACCACCGCCGGACACTTTAATCTTCCCGTCATCAGTCACGTCGGAAGAGCCACTGTCCGTCCAACCATAGACGGTGGTGCCGTTGGCCTTGATTGTGAAGACGTTCCAATTGTCGGTCTTGAAGCGTACTTTTATTGTGTCACCGTCTTCCGAAGCGGTTAAACATCGCGCGGACGGCTCGATATGGCTGACAAAAGCACCCGGATTGCATCCGCTGACCATAGAGACACTAAGTGCCATGAATATGCTCACGGACGCTTTTATGAATATGCTGCCTTGGATTCCGGTCATATTTCCAGGAAGCTCTTGTGAAATAATTCCTCTCTTATCCTACAGCTCTGATTCAGGAAACTCTGCAGCTCCTCGTAGAATCTCTGGGTAGGGAAGCCCATGACGTTGTAGAACGAGCCCTCAAGCCTTGTGATGCCGATGTAGCCGATCCATTCCTGCACACCGTAGGCTCCGGCCTTGTCGAACGGTTTGTATTTGTCGATGTAGTACTCTATCTCGCTGTCGGAAAGATTCTTGAAATAGACATCCGATGTGACGGAGAAGGTTTTTGTCCTGTGGCTGTCACGGATGGTCACGGCGGTGATCACCTGGTGTCCGCGCCCTGAGAGCATTCTGAGCATCCTGACCGCGTCGGCTCTGTCGTGAGGCTTGCCCAGAATCTCGGTTCCGCAAAGAACCATCGTGTCCGATGTTACCAGAATCTCGTTCTCCTCAAGTGTCCTGTGGAACCCCGATGACTTGCCCTCCGACATTAGCTCGGGTACCTTATCGTGCGGAGTGTCAGGGGAGTACTTCTCAATGAACGAGGTGTCGGTGTCAACTGTGAAGTCAATGTCAAGTCCGGTCATCAGCTCCCGTCTTCTGGGGGAGTTGCTGGCGAGGATGATTCTCTTCCCGTGTGTGTCCATATTCCTAAAACTTTTTCTTGTAGGTGGCGGCGTCGAAATTCCAACGCCCCTGCGCCTTCATTACCTTCTCCATGTACTCGCGCACGCATGCCTTGCCGCCCGGACGGTCGGAAATGATGTCCGCGGCTTCCTTGACTTCATCCACGGCATCGCTCGGACAGACCCCGATTCCTGCTGCCCTGATCACCTCAATGTCTGGTATGTCATCGCCGAAATACATGACTTGGTCGGCTTTTATCCCATGTCTCTTGCAGAAGTCCTTGAAGTCTTCGATTTTATCTCGGGATCCAAGATAGATGTCCTCCGGACTGATCCCGTTGCTGCCGAACCTCGCTCTGATGCTTTGTGACCGTCCGCCTGTGATCACCCCGACCGGGAAGCCGTTCATGCATGCCATCCTGACGGCGAATCCGTCCTTGGCGTCGAACGTCCTGTAAAGCTGGCCTTCCAGATCAGCGAGGATGCCTCCGTCCGTCATCACGCCGTCGATGTCGAACGTGAATGCCTTGATGTCCTTGAAATCAGTCATTATGATTTGGCTCCGTTGGGACCGAACTGTGGAAGATCGCCGAGGTTGAACGTGCCGCCCTGCTGGGACTGTCCTCCTCCTCCGAGATTGATGAGGCCGAACTGTGACTCGTACTTTGTGACGTTGTCCATCAAGGCGTTGAGAAGCCTTTTGGCGTGTTCGGGAGTCATCACGATGCGGTTGCTGATGTCCGGTTTCGGCAGTCCGGGAAGGATGGTGGCGAAGTCAATGATGAACTCACTGCGCGAGTGTGTGATGATCGCAAGGTTCGAGTAGGTGCCCTTTGCCACTTCCGGACGGATTTCCAGACTTATTTCTTTCTTATCTTCCATGATGCTGGTATGTTTTTGACACAAATTTAGTGAAAAATGTGCTATATTTGTAACCTTTGTATTTATAAGCAGAAATATGAGCGAGAAAAAAGAGCTTTCCGCGAAGTACAATCCGGCGGAAGTAGAGGACAAATGGTACGCCTGGTGGACCGGACACAAGTGCTTCCACTCGGAGCCGAATGAGAAAGAGCCTTACACCATAGTTATTCCGCCGCCTAACGTGACGGGAATCCTTCATATGGGCCACGTTCTGAACAACACGCTCAACGACGTGCTGATCCGCAAGGCCAGGATGGACGGCAGGAACGCCTGCTGGGTCCCGGGGACGGATCACGCCTCGATCGCGACCGAGAGCAAGGTGGTGGCAAAACTCAAGGGAATGGGAATCTCCAAGGAAGACCTCACCCGCGAGGAGTTCATGAAATATGCATGGGAGTGGAAGGAGGAACACGGAGGGATCATCCTCAACCAGCTCCGCAAGCTGGGAGCCTCCTGCGACTGGGACCGCACAAGGTTCACTATGGAGCCTGAACTCTCAGATGCCGTGATCGCCACATTCTGCTACTTCTACAAGAAAGGAATGATCTACAGAGGTGTGCGCATGGTCAACTGGGATCCGGTCGCGCTGACAGCCATCAGCGACGACGAGGTCATCCACAGGGACACCAAGAGCCATTTCTATCATCTTAAATATTATGTTTCCGACGGCGACGGCAATCCTACGGACAAGTATCTCGTGATCGCCACGACCCGTCCGGAGACAATCATGGCTGACGCGGCGATCTGCGTGAACCCTGCCGATGAGAGATATCATTGGCTCAAGGGGAAGAAGGTGCTCATCCCATTGATCAACAGGGAGATTCCTGTGATCGAGGACAGTTATGTCGAGATGGATTTCGGCACGGGCTGCCTCAAGGTGACTCCAGCCCACGACGCACATGACTACGAGATCGGACTCCGTCACAACCTTCCGGTGCTGGACATCATCGACGACCACGGCCGTCTGAACGAGAAGGCTCGGATTCTGGTGGGCGAGGACCGCTTCGAAGCCAGAAAGAAGATTGTGGGGATGCTGGAGGAGTCCGGCAACCTTGTCAAGGTGGAGGAATATACCTCTCCGGTGGGATATTCGGAAAGAACCGACGCCGTCATCGAGCCGAAGCTGTCGGCGCAGTGGTTCCTGAAGATGGAAGACCTTGCCGCGAAGGCTCTTGAGAGCGTCGAGTCCGGCAAGATAAAACTCATTCCGGACAAGTACCGCAACACGTACCGCCACTGGATGGAGAACGCTCACGACTGGTGCATCTCACGTCAGCTTTGGTGGGGACAGAGAATTCCGGCCTATTACCTTCCTGACGGACAGATTGTTGTCGAGGAGACTCCCGAGAAGGCTCTCGCCGCGGCGCGGAAGCTCAATCCGGCGTTTACCGCAGCGGACCTCAGGCAGGATGACGATGTGCTTGACACCTGGTTCTCCAGCTGGCTCTGGCCGATTTCCGTGTTCGATCCCGGGAAGCCGGGACATCCGGACCACAAGCCTAACAAGGATCTCGCTTACTATTACCCGACAAACGATCTGGTCACGGGACCGGACATCATCTTCTTCTGGGTGGCCAGAATGATCATGGCCGGGGACGAGTTCATGAACGACATCCCGTTCAGCAACGTTTACTTCACGGGAATCGTCCGCGACAAGCTCGGCCGGAAGATGTCCAAGACCCTCGGCAACTCTCCGGATCCGCTTGACCTCATCGCCAAATACGGGGCAGATGCCGTGAGAATCGGCATGCTGCTTTGCTCATCGGCGGGCAACGACATATTCTATGACGAGTCGCAGGTCGAGCAGGGAAGGAACTTCTGCAACAAGATCTGGAATTCGTTCCGTCTCGTGCAGGGATGGACGGTTGATGAGAAACTTCAACAGAGCAGTGTCAATAATTTGTCTGTTAAATGGTTTGGAAGCAAAATTAATCAAACGATAGCCACCGTCGAGGATCATTATTCCAAGTTCAGGATCTCCGACGCCCTGATGAGCATCTACAAGCTCTTCTGGGACGAGTACTGCGCCTGGTACCTTGAGGCTGTCAAGCCGGCCTACGGTGAAGGCATCGACAGGGCTACGTATGACGCCACGCTCATATTCTTTGAAAAGCTGCTGAAGATGATCCATCCTGTGATGCCGTTCATCACGGAGGAACTCTGGCAGTCGATGGCGGAGCGCAAGGAGGGGGAGACCATCATGTACCAGCCGACCCCTGAGGCGGGAGCGGTTGATGAAAGGATTCTTGAGGAGTTCGGAATCGCCCAGGAGGCGGTGAACGGAATCCGCGGGATCCGTCAGCAGAAAAACATCTCTCCGAGGGAAAGTCTGGCCCTGAAGGTGAAAGGCGATTTCCCTGTGAATATGCTCCCGGTGGTCACCAAGCTCGCCAACATCTCTTCGGTCGAGAGCGTGTCTGATTTCGGCGACGGAGCGGGAGTCTCGCTGCTTGTCCGCACGGTCGAGCTCTTTGTTCCGCTTGAGGGTCTTGTCGATGTGGAGGAGGAGATCAAAAAGATAGAGACCGAACTGGAACATCAGCGCGGATTCCTTGAGGGCGTGAGGAAAAAACTGTCCAACGAGAGTTTTGTCGCTCATGCGCCGGAGAACGTAGTGGCTCTCGAACGCAAGAAGGAGGCGGACAGCCTTTCAAAGATTGAAAGTTATGAAAAGGCTCTTGCAGCCTTGAAAAACAAATAATGAAACAGATTTGTTTTAATCAATAACAATTTTGTTATGGTATATTCCGAGACATCATTTCCGGTCAGGTACTACGAAACCGACCAGATGGGCATTGTCCACCACTCGAATTACATCCGTTATTTCGAGTGTGCGAGGAACAGCCTGATGATCGACTGCGGGTACCCCATAGAGAAATGCGAGGAGGACGGTGTGACCATCCCGATCGTCACGGTGGAATGCCGTTATCGGTTTCCGGCGAAGATGGGGGATGTGGTCCGTGCGGTCGCGATGATCGACGAGGTGCCTCTGGCGAAGCTTCACGTCAGGCAGGCCGTCTATAATCAGGACGGGGTGTTATGCGTGGAGGGGAGGGTGTCCCTCGGTTTCCTGAACAAAGAGACCGGACGACCTGTCCGCTGTCCGGAAAAACTGGTCAGGGCGATCGAGGCTCACATCAATGACAGACAGATTCCGACAACACATTAATTTTCAATGAATATGTTTTTTATAGTTCCTTTGGGCGTTGTAGGTCCTTGGCAGGTGGTGATCATCGCCCTTGTCATCATTCTACTTTTTGGCGGCAAGAAGATTCCCGAGCTCATGAAAGGCCTTGGCAAAGGTGTCAAGAGTTTCAAGGAAGGCATGAACGAGGTTGAGAACCAGATCAGTGACATTGACAAGGATCTCAACTCCACAGCCAAGACTCCGGACAAGATAGAGAAGATCGAGAAGAAATAATGGCGGCTGGAGAAGCTGAGATGTCCTTCTGGGATCATCTGGAAGTGTTGAGGGGGACTTTGTTCCGCTCACTGCTTGTCATTACCCTTGTCAGCATCGTTGTGTTTTGCTTCAAGTCGCTGGTCTTCGATGGCATCATCCTGGCTCCGACTCGAAGTGACTTCTTCATTTACAGATGGATGAGGATGGGCGACATGCAGATGTCCCTGGTTAATCTTGATATCTCCGCCCAGTTTTTCGTCCATCTCCAGGTTGCTTTCGAACTGGGGTTCATCCTGTCTTTCCCGTATGTCTGCTTCGAGATCTGGAAGTTCATCGCCCCGGCTCTCTACCGGGCAGAGAAGAAGGCTGTGAGGGGAGCTTTTCTGGCAGCGTCATTCCTGTTCTATCTCGGGCTTGTGATAGGCTATTACCTGATCGTGCCGATCTCGCTCAACTTCTTCATGGGCTACAAGGTCAGCGAAGAGGTGATGAACACGATCTCGCTTACTTCGTACATCTCGATGTTCACTTCAACTGTCCTTGCGTTCGGTATTGTGTTTGAGTTCCCTATCGCTGTGGTGATCCTTTCTAAACTTGGCATTGTGACAAAGGACACCTTGATTAAGTACCGCAGACACGCCATCGTGGTGATCCTCTGCATCGCTGCCATCATCACCCCGGCGGATCCCATGTCCATGCTGATCGCGGCGGCTCCGCTGCTGCTGCTGTACGAGGTGTGCGTGATGTGCTGCAGGCCGGCGCCGCCGGAAGAGGAGACCGCTGAACTTAAGGAGGAGGCATGAGATGATTTCCATCAACGGACTGACCGTGGCCTACGGAGGCTACACGCTTTTGGACAGCATTGACTTCCACATCAGCGAGAAGGACAAGATAGGCCTCGTCGGCAAGAACGGAGCGGGGAAGTCCACTGTCATGAAACTGATCTGCGGACTTCAGAGTCCCACTTCCGGAAGTGTTGACAAACCAAACGATCTGCGCGTCGGTTATCTGCCTCAGATCATGGAAAACCACAAGGGGCGGACCGTGATGGAGGAGACATTGACGGCTTTCGACCACATCGCTGAGATCCGGACGGAGCTGGACAGCGTGAACGCCTCTCTTGCGGAAAGGACCGACTATGAGTCGGAGGAATATCTTTCCCTGATCAACCGCCTGAACGATCTTACGGACGCGATGGCCATGAGCCAGTCGGAACCTCCGGAGGTCCTGGCGCAGAAGACATTGTTTGGATTGGGGTTCAAGGATGAGGATTTCGGGAGGAGGACCGAGACTTTCAGCCAAGGCTGGAACATGCGCATAGAACTGGCCAAGATCCTCTTGTCCGAGCCGGATGTCCTGCTGCTGGACGAGCCTACCAACCATCTTGACATCGAGTCGATAGAATGGCTGGAGGACTATCTGAAGAATCACCGTGGCTCGCTTCTGCTAGTTTCCCATGACAGGAAGTTTCTGGACACGGTCACCAACCGCACGGTCGAGATCATGCTCGGGCATATTCATGACTACAAGGTTCCGTACAGCAGGTACGTGGAATTGCGCAAGGAAAGGCTTGCGCAGCAGATGGCGGCCTACGAGAACCAGCGTAAGATGATAGAGAAGACGGAGGATTTCATCAACCGTTTCCGTTACAAGCCGACGAAGTCCAATCAGGTCCAGTCACGCATCAAGCAGCTTGAAAAGCTTGACAGAGTGGAGATTGACGAGACGGACAACGTCACGTTGACCGTGAAGTTCCCGCCGGCTCCCCGTTCCGGAGACATTGTCTTCAAGGGGAAGGATCTGACGGTCGGCTATCCGGGTAAGGTTGTCTTCAGTAACGCCGGGATCGAGGTGAGAAGGGGAGAGAAAGTCGCTCTGATCGGCCGCAACGGCGAGGGCAAGACCACGCTTATGCGTGTGATAATGGGGGAGTTGCAGCCTGTCAGCGGAGAGGCGAAGACCGGCTACAATGTCTCGATCGGTTATTATGCGCAGAATCAGGAGGACATCCTTGACCGCAATCTGACCGTTTGGGAGACCCTTGACAACATAGCTGTCGGCGATGTGCGCAACAGGCTCCGGGACATTCTGGCGCAGTTCCTTTTCCGGGGAGAGGACATTGACAAGAAAGTGAGTGTGCTCTCGGGAGGCGAGCGGGCGCGTCTCGGCATGGCGAAGTTCATGCTTCAGCCCTACAATGTCCTGGCGCTGGACGAGCCGACCAACCACATGGACATCAAGTCCAAGGACATTCTCAAGCAGGCCTTGAAGGCTTACGATGGCACGTTGATTGTTGTGTCGCATGACCGTGACTTCCTTGAAGGTCTGGTGGACAAGATGTACGAGTTCCGGGACGGAAAGGTCAAGGAGCATCTTGGCAGTGTCCATGACTTTCTGGAGAAGAGGAAGATGGAGAACCTTCAGGAACTGGAGAGACGTTTTTCTCCGGACAAGACCGTTGTCTCTGAGGTTCCGGCGGAGAGAAAGGATCAGGCTCAGAGGGAGTTCGAGCGGAGACGGAGTGACTCCAAAGAGACGCGCCGCCTGCGGCACAGGGTCGATTTCCTTGAGGCTGAGATCGGCAGGATCGAGGCAGGAATGAAGGACATCGAGAAAATCCTCTCCAATCCGGGACCGGGTGACGACATCATGGAACTCACCAGAACCTACCTTGAGGACAAAAGGGAACTCGACCACAAGACGGAGGAATGGGAATCCTTGATGGAAAAATTGGACGATTAAGAATATGTTGATAAAAATATCGACTTCAAAGTTATGAATATTAAACATTTGTCTCTAATTATTGCCACTGCCGTTTTAACTGCATCCCTTTCAGCCGCGCAGACACGGACCGTTGAGCATGAATATTCAGAGTTCGACGCCGTCTCCGTCTCAGGCGGTTTCAAGGTGACTTTTGTCGAGCAGGAGGGGTACAATGCGAAATTCAAGGTAAGCGACGCTCTGGAAAGCTACATCCAGTGCTATGTGAAAGCGGGGACACTTTACATCGGTGTCGATGAGAAGTCAATCCCGAAGGAGGTCAGGAAATCCTTCAAGGGAAATGATTCTGACGGGGCTGTACTTGAAGCTACGGTTTATGTTCCTGCACTCAATTCTATAACATTGAGCGATAACGCTACGTTTTCGTCTGCCGCAGAACTGAACGCTGCGGATTTCAGCCTGAATATGTCAGGCTCCTCATGCATAACGGATCTCAATGTCAATGCCGTGTCCGCCGTGATTTCTGTCAGCAAGAAATCGAAATTGTCCTCGATCCATGTGAAGGCCGGGGACAAGGTCACTCTCAACGCTGAAGGGAACGCCGGCGCTGCCCTTGAGTATTCGTCCAAGACCCTTGAGATCAACAATGCCGGATCCGCCGGTCTCGCCGTCAAGGGTCAGTGCGGAACCTTGTCCGTCTGCACCGCAGGAAGCGCCGGGCTGTCTCTTTCCGGAAGCGCGGGAACATTGAATGTCACAGGCAAGGGGAACTCTTCCGTTATTGACGCCGCGGCGCTGCTTGTGGATGATGTCAACGTCTCGCTGGACGGGGCGGAGCTCACCGTGGCTCCGGGAAAGAACCTGTCCCTGGATCTTGGCAAGGGCGCGTGCGTCTGCTATTCCGGCGACCCTATGGTCAAGATTGTGAGGATTCAGAATGCGACTGTCACCCGGAAATGATGTTTGTCCTTGATTCTCATTGCGACACCCCGACAATGATGATGCGGGGGCGCGACATCGGCATTGACAACGAAAGGGGGCACGTTGACCTTCCCAAGCTCAAGGCCGGCGGGGTTGACGCCTCGTTCTTCGCCTTGTACACCTCGGCCGACATGACACCTGACGCATCCACACGTCATGCGCTGGAGATGATCGGACGGATCTATGACCAGATAGGAGCCAATTCAGGGATCGCCGCGCTGGCGATGTCGCCTGAAGAAGCCCTGCGGAACAAGGACCGAGGTCTGGTCTCCATATTCATCGGCATGGAGAATGGTTCTCCGATCCAGAAATCCCTTTCCCTCCTTCGGGTCTTTTACCGGCTCGGGGTCCGCTACATCACTCTGACGCACAATGCTGACAATGAGATCGCTGACTCCGCCGCCGAGGGCAGGCGCTGGCACGGGCTCAGTCCGTTCGGCAGGGAAGTGGTGGCTCAGATGAACCGTCTCGGAATGATCATTGACATCGCGCATGCCTCGGACGAGACATTCTACGATGTTCTCAGGCACTCTGAAGCCCCGATAGTCTCCTCTCATTCCTGCTGCAGGGCTTTGGCTCATCACCGCAGGAATCTGACCGATGACATGCTCCGCTCCCTGGCTGACAAAGGTGGGGTAGTCCAGATCAATTTCTACCCGGTTTTCCTTTCGGACGCGTTTGCCGGGACTCTGAAGGATTCAGGTCTGGAGTCAAAATCCTGGACGGAACAGGACTGGATCAACGATCCGCTGAATCCGGAAAAGGCTGCGGCCTGGAATGCCGTGCAGGACGAGATGGCGGCTTTGCCACGGCCTTCCTGTAAGGATGTCGTTGACCACATTGACCATGCCGTGAATGTGGCAGGGATTGACAGTGTCGGCATCGGAACCGATTTCGACGGCATCGAGGTCACTCCATCCGGACTTGAGAACGTCTCGAAGATCGGAGTGATTTTTGACGAGATGTCCCGCCGGGGCTATTCCGATGATCAGATAGAGAAGGTTGCGGGCCTGAATTTCCTCAGAGTCTTCAAAGAAGTGACCGCTTTGGCCGGCAAATAGCCTCGAAAAGAGCCCCTGTCGATTGTAACAAAAATGTTTTATGTAGAAACATATTTGTTATAGCGAATACTGATCAATCATTTATGCTCATTGAGAATGAAAAGCCGTAGTTCGTTGAGTGCGGCGGCGGCGAATCTCTCGATGTTCCTTTTCCTGTCGTTCTTGTAGATTTTCCTCACGGTCTTTGTTCCGTCAGGCCCCGAAATTCCGATCCATACCGTGCCTACCGGGTTATGCTCGTCGCCGCCCGGTCCCGCCAATCCGGTGGTCGAGACGGCGTAGGTGCTTCCGGTCAGTTTTCTGACCCCTTCCGCCATTGCGGCGGCCACCTCGGAACTTACGACTCCATGTTCATTGATTGTCTTTTCCTGCACTCCGAGGACCTTTTCCTTGACAGGGATGGCGTAGGAGGTGACGGATCCGAGATAGTACTCGGAAGAACCGGGCACGGAAGTGATGAGCGACGAGATCTTGCCTCCCGTGCAGGACTCCGCCGCACTCAGCGTCATGCCGCTTCCCCGAAAAATCGCTCCTATGGCATTTTCCAGAGTGTCATCCTTGTATGAATATATCTTGTCGCCCAGAATCGGCCTCAGGCGCGCGAACTCCTCATCTATGCGCCTTTCCTCCTCATCTTTGTCGCCTCCGTAAATCGAAAGCCTCAGACGGACACCCGTCAACGGGTTCGGCAGATAGGCGAGGTGCATGTCTTCCGGCAGACTGTCCTCCCAAGGCTCAATCTCCCTGGAAAGGGCGGACTCGGCCAGACCAAAAACCATCACGCACTTATGGAATATGTCTGTGAGGTTGTTGTGTTCTTTCACGTCCTTGATCACATCCCGGATCGCTCCGATGGCCTCAAACGGCACGCCGGGCAGGGCATACAGGGTGGCCGCGTGGCCGAATCTCTCTTTCGGGAAACGGAACACCATAACCGGGGCTGTACCTAGGTGATTGACAATCACTTCGCAACTGTCCGGCACGAGGGCCTGGGCCTTGTTGATGTCCAGAACGTCGAGGCCTCTTGCGTGAAGGATCTCGTGGACTATTTTGAGCTGTCCGTCATTCATCACATAACCCTTGCTTCCGGAAATCTCCGCCAAGGCAGCTTTCGTGATGTCATCCTTGGTGGGGCCAAGACCTCCGGTGGTGATCACTATCTCATTGTGTCTAAGCTCATTTGTCAGATTATTGACGATTTCGTCGTGGTCGTCTCCGAAAGAGAGCATTCTGGTGACTCTCACTCCGGTCTCCTCCAAAGCCACGGAAATGTGAGAGGAATTCGTGTCCACTATCTGACCGATCAGAATCTCGTCGCCGATAGTGCAGATCGATGCGTTTGCCATGTCGCTTTAATTTTTAACCAAACTGTCGGCTTCAAGAAATCTGTTGATTCTCTTCACTATTGAAGGACCTTCGTAGATGAATCCTGTGTAGATTTCAATCAGGCTCGCACCCGCGTCCAGCATCTCCTTGGCCTGTTCCGGAGTCATGACGCCGCCGACTCCCACCACCGGCAGCCTTCCCGAAGTGAATTCATGAATATGTCTGACCACAGCCAGACTCTTCTCGTACAAAGGAGCTCCGGAAAGCCCTCCGTTACCGATTTTCTCGATTTTTTCCTTGGCTGTCCTCAGCCCTTCACGGGATCTGGTGGTGTTTCCGGCCACAATTCCGTCAACCCCGGACTGCATGCAGTACTTGAGAATCTCGTCCAGCTCCCCGGTCGGGATGTCAGGGGAGACCTTGACCAGAATCGGCTTATAGACATCGTAACAGATTCTCAGGTCAAGCAGAGGGTCGAGCACGTCTGACAGATAGGACACGTCCTGAAGGTTCTGGAGGCCATGCACATTCGGACATGAGACATTGATGGTGAACATGTCCACGAAGTCGTACAGGAAAGAGAACGCCTTCTTGTAGTCGGCGACGGTGTCCTCGTCGGACGCGCTTGTGCTGTTCCTGGCGATGCTCGCCGCAAGGATTGTTTTTGGAGGGTCTTTCTGAATGTGCCGGATTGCGTTCTGTACCCCTTTGTTGTTGATTCCCATCCGGTTGATGATCGCCTTGTCCTGCGGAAGCCTGAACAGCCGAGGCTTCGGATTGCCGGGCTGCGCCTCAGGTGTAAGCGAGCCGATCTCGATGAACGAGAATCCGAACCAGGACAATTCATTGTAGAGTTCTCCGTTTTTGTCCAGACCGGCGGCGAGGCCGACCGGAGCGGGAAAGTCGATCCCGAAGACATTTCTGGACAGGGACGGGGTCTTGCGGCTGTAAATCAGTCTCATCAATTTTCCCGCAAGCGGAATCCGGCTCAAGAGCCTGAGTCCGTTGAATGTGAGATTGTGGGCTGTTTCCGGCGAAAAACTGAACAAGATTGGCCTGATGAGCTGTCTGTACATATTCTTTGAATTTTGCTGACGCAAAGTTAGACAAATTCAGCGTAACCCGAGGTCTTTCACCCTCAAAACTTCAGACAAACCGATCACTCGGCCGGCCAGAATTCCATCAATCGATCTCCTTGAAGGTTCCGTTGTCGTAGAAAATCAGAATTTTTGTGATTCCGGGTTTGACCGGCTGCCGGACTACAGGGGAGACAGGCTCTGTTTGAGGCTCATTGTCAGTTGTTTTCGCTGTTTCTTGAAATAAATCCGGTTCGTGAGAATCGAATAATTGACCGCTTCCCTTGTCATTGACCTTGGATAGACCGCTCTCACCGGTTTCAGGCATCGTCATCCCGGTCTCCTGCCCCTTGTACATCCGACCCTTGCCACCGATAAGCCAGTCCAGATTCAGGTTCGGGTAACAGTTCGCCATGCTCTCGATGAATTCGAAGCCGGGCTTGTTTCTTCCGGACAGTATGTGTGACACGCTGGCCTTGGCCACTCCGATCTTATCCGCGAACTGTGACTGGGTGATGTTCTCGGCGGAAAGAAACTGTTGCAATCTCCTGTTCATTACAAATGTGATTTGTTTACAAAGGTAACATGTAAAAGTGTAAAATGCAATGATATTTGTTATGTTACAAAAGTAAACCCAAAGTATGAAACGGGCCAGACCTCATATAATGAAATTCAAATGAAGAATCATAATATATTCAGTATATTTTAATTATTATGTTGGTTATTTGTGAATTTCCCCAATACTATGCACAAGACGGGCAGAATCACATCGCACATTAGTACCATAACTTCATATAGTGCGCAGAAATAATTGATATTCTATGATTTATATAATGATAATAATGTAGATAAGAAGTGATTATTTCAAAGTAGTAAACCTTTGATAACATTGTAGCATTGTTTACAATATTTAATCATTATTTTACATAAGTAAACGGACTTGTGCTGCTAAAATGTTTAGACGGGAGCCTGGATCTGTCACCTTCACCCGCCGTGTGTCCGTTCCCGCAATTGGATATTTCTATTACTTCGTTTAACTTTGTGCGGATTTTAAAATCTCGCAACGATGACACCTTCAATACGCATTGAGGACTACAACTATGATCTCCCGGACGACAAGATCGCGAAATACCCTCTGGCGGAGCGCGACGCCTCCAAACTTCTCCGCTATGCGGGCGGCAATGTGGATGAACATGTCTTCAGGGATATTCCTGAATTGCTCCCGGCCGGGGCTCTGATGGTGTTCAATGACACCAAGGTCGTGCCGGCAAGGCTTCATTTCCAGCGTGAGACCGGGGCTCACATAGAGATCTTCTGTCTTGAACCGGTAGATCCTCCTGAGTACAACCTGGCTTTCGCCGCCACGGAACATTGCCGCTGGAAGTGCGTGATCGGCAACGCCAAGCGTTGGAAAAGCGACACTCTGACCCTTTATAACCCATTGGGTGACAGCTCTGTGACAGCCTTGGAACTCAAGGCGGACCTTATCGGGAGAGACGGCGAGACCGGTGTGGTCGAGTTCTCGTGGCGGGACGGCAGTCCGTTCTCCGGAGTTCTGGAAATCTGCGGGACTGTTCCCATTCCTCCGTATCTCAACCGTGAGACGGAATCCATAGACACGGAACGTTATCAGACGCTGTACGCGAGGATAAGAGGTTCCGTCGCGGCTCCTACCGCCGGACTTCATTTCACGCAGAGGGTTCTGGAGGGCATCTCGGCGAAAGGGATCGACCGGGAAAACGTCTGCCTGCATGTCGGAGCCGGCACTTTCCTGCCTGTCAAGAGTTCCGATGTGGCACAGCATCCGATGCACCGTGAGCCGTTCGCCGTCTCCCGGAGCCTACTGAAGCGGATAAGGGATAATGAATCCAAGCTTATCGCAGTCGGCACCACCTCGGTGAGGACCTTGGAGTCCTTGTACTATGTCGGCGTCAGCTGCATAGAGAAGGGAAAGCCGGAGGATGTCGGCCAATGGGCGCCTTATGAGCGGGAGTATGAATATTCATTGAAGGAGTCATTGGACGCCGTCATCGCCTATCTTGAGAGGAACGGTCTGGACGAGTTGAAGGTGGGCACCAGGATCATCATCGTGCCTGGCTTCCGGTTCAGGCTCGTTGACATTCTCGTCACGAACTTCCATCAGCCTGAAAGTACGCTGATTCTTCTGGTTTCCGCATTTGTCGGCGGTGACTGGAGAACCATCTACGACTATGCCCTCGGGCATGGTTTCCGGTTCCTCAGCTACGGAGACAGCTCGCTGCTTTTCCGGAATGATTCTCAAACTATTGTCTGACAGACTGTTGGGAGCCTTTGTGAATATTAGGTAATTTGCTTAAATTTGCATTGTCAACAGAAGAAAGATAAAAATGGCCGGAAAGGCCGTGTAATAAAAGAGAGAAATTATTTCAAAACAGCTTCTTATTATGGCTGATTCATTTGAATTTGAAAGCATCTGCCCTTACAATGACGCCGAGGCCGTCGAGGCCTTGAACAAGGTGGCGAATCATCCCGCGGTGCTTGCCATTTCCGAATATCTTTTTCCGGACGAGCCGATCACTTTTCTGAGGAACTCGTTGAAGAGTGTGCATAACATCGATGAGTTCCAGGAGATTGTGATGAACAAGGCCGTGTCCTGGGTGCTGGATCACACGATCCACAATTTCTCATACGACGGCATAAGCTACATCAAGGAACTGAAAGGCAAGTTTCTTGCGATGTCGAACCACAGGGACATCATCCTGGATCCCGCCATCACCCAGCAGGTTCTGTTCAAGAACGGCATCCCTATGACGGAGATCTGCGTGGGGGACAATCTGATCAAGCAGAGCAAGACGGTCGAGTATCTCCTTCGCTCCAACAGGATGATCCGCGTGATCCGCGGCATCTCCGCGAGGGAACTTTATCTTTCCTCTCAGGTCCTCTCCAAGTACATCAGGCAGACCATCACTTCAGGTAAATCCTCCATCTGGTTGGCTCAGAGGCAGGGACGGACAAAAGACGGCATCGACACAACGGAGCAGGGCCTGCTGAAGATGCTTGACATGAGCGGCACGAAGTCCTTTCAGGAGAATTTTTCCGAGCTGAACATAGTCCCTCTCAGCATTTCCTATGAATATGAGCCGTGCGATGTCCGCAAGGCGCGTGAGATCCTTATCTCCAGGACTCGGAAATATGTCAAGACGCACACGGAGGACATGCACAGCATCGTCATCGGCATCCGTCAGCAGAAAGGCAACGTTCACCTGAACTTCGGCCTGCCTCTGACTGCCGACGAGATCGAGATGGCCTCACATTGCGACAAGAATGACCGTTATCAGGCCATCAGGCACGCTGTTGACAAGCGGATCATCGCCGGCTACCAGCTCTGGAAGACGAACTACATCGCCTATGACCTTGTCAACCACAGCTACAAGTACGCCGAACTCTACACTCCTGAGGATGTCGAGAAGTTCACCGAGTACACCGAACACAAGCTTGACAAGGTTGAGCGTCGTCTGAACCGCGCCGAACTGCGTGAAATCTTCCTTCGCATCTATTCCAATCCGGTAGAGTCCAAGGAGCGTCTCGTCTCCGGGGAGCCTCTTCGTCAGGAATAGTCCGCCACAAGTCAGAACAACCGGTCCACGCTGGCGATAACCTCCTCGGAAGAGAGGTCCGTGCTGAGAATCAGATCCGGTTTCTTCAATTCGAAACCCTTGCTGGTGGCGTTGAGCATTCCGGCTCCGGTGATGTTCAGCATCACGGTCTCATCCTTTTTGACGGTGCCTTCATCGAGGGCCTTCCTCAAGGCAGCCACAGCGGAGGCCGCGGCAGGGAATATGTCGTACCCTTCCTTGTTGAAGAACTGAAGCATCCAATAGACGATGTCGTCGTTTGTCACCTTGAAGAAGTCGCCGTTGGACTCCTTGAGAGTGTCAAACAGGCCACCGGCAAGGCTGTAAGGCGGTTTTCTGTTTGAAAGGACCTTCGCCAGAATCACCTCGGCGCTCTTTCTGGACTCCTCCGGAGTGATCGGGACGAGATCCCTTGAGCCGGCTTTCCAAGAATCGTACATGAGGGTGAACGGGGCGTTCTGCGCACAATAGACCCTCATCCTGTTCTCGCCGAAACGTCCGTCCTTGGCGAGCCTGCATGCGTTCTCCCATGCCGCTATTGCGCCGGTTCCGCTGCCTACGGCCTGGAAATAGGCGTCAGGAATACGTCCGATCGCCTCCACGGCGCTCAGAAGCGTGGTCCCCATTCCGTCTCTTCTGGCGATGTTCTTCGCACCTCCCTCGGCCAGATAACGCGGATCCTTGCAAAGTTTCTCTCCAAGCGCTATGGCATCGTAATAATCCGTTCCGTTTGGAGTCGCGATGACCTTGACGCAGGATTTCAGTTTTTTGAGGAACCAGAGGTCGCTGATGTTGTCGTTCGGAATGCAGATGACAATCGGAATGTCGTTGTCCGAGCAGACCCGGGCGAAAGCCCTGGCCGTGTTTCCGGCGGACTGGACCACGAGGATGTGCCTGTCGTTTTTCGGCAGCCTTGCGCAGACGGAGAACGCCTCGGTCTCCTTGAATGAGCAGGTCTCCATCTTGGCCCCGCGCTTCGGGACGTATCCGGAAAGGGTTATGTAAAGGTTTTCCATCCCGAGAAGTTCGCCAAGTCCCTTGCTCTTGTAAGTCACGGGAGCGTGCGAGTTTCTCAGCGTCCTGTTGATCGGGAGCCATTCGGCGTACCTGTACAAACCTTTGAGATCGTCACGTGGAGTGAACTTCTCATTTTCGTACACGGCCCGTACCAATGACGGTGCGGATGCCTCCGGGTCAGCCAGCGACCAACCGGCGTCAGGGAATATTCTTCCTGTGCCGGCATTCACGAGCTGGTAGTTTGTTGGTTTGAATTTCATCGCTTTATATATTCGTTGTTGTTGACGAGACGCAAATTTAATGAAAAATTAGTAAAATATATTACTTTTTTGGGTAGTACTTCGGCCAGCAGGCTTCAAGATAGGCTTTCAATCTGTCTTCCTGAGGGTTGGGTGCCGGCTCATAGAAGACGGACCCTTCCAGACCTTGTGGCATGAACTCAAGTTCGGTGAAGTGGCCGGGGTAGTCGTGGGCATATTTGTAACCGTCGGCGTAGCCCAGTTCCTCCATCAGTCCGGTCGGAGCGTTCCGGAGGTAGAGGGGCACCGGAGCCGTCTTGTCTTTCGATGCCGCCTCAAGCGCCTTTCCGATGGCCAGATACGCCGCATTGCTTTTAGGTGAGCTTGCAAGGTAGATCGCTGTCTCGGAAAGCGGGATCCTGGCCTCCGGCATGCCGATCTGATGGACAATCTGGAAGCACGAGTTCGCAAGCAGCAGGGCGTTCGGATTGGCAAGGCCGACGTCCTCCGCCGCCAGGATGCAGAGCCTTCTGGCTATGAACAACGGATCCTCGCCGCCGTCCAGCATCCTCGCCAGATAATAGACCGCCGCGTTCGGGTCTGATCCGCGGATGGATTTGATGAATGCCGAGATGATGTCGTAGTGCATCTCGCCGTCCTTGTCGTAGATCGCGAGATTCTCCTGAATGCATTCCGTGACGGTCTTGTTGTCGATGACTATGTGGGATTCCTTCCCGGCGAAGGAGTCGACGACGATCTCCAGGACGTTGAGCAGTTTCCTGCCGTCCCCGCCGCTGTAACGGAACAAGGCCTCGTTCTCCTTGATCTCGATGTCTTTCTCCTTGAGCAGGACATCTTCTTTCAAAGCCCTGTCGAGCAATGTCCGGAGGTCGCCGGTCTCCAAGGATTTCAGCACGAAGACCTGGCATCTGGACAGCAATGGGGTGATGACCTCGAAGGACGGATTCTCGGTGGTGGCGCCGATCAGGATGATCGTGCCGTTTTCCACGGCTCCGAGCAGCGCGTCCTGCTGGGCCTTGTTGAAACGGTGTATCTCGTCGATGAACAGGATAGGGGAGGCTCCATTGGAAAAGACCGACGCGCCTTTGGCTTTCTCGATCACGTCCCGGACCTCCTTCACCCCGGCGCTGACAGCCGACAAAGTGTAGAAGTCTCGGGACAAGGTCAGGGCGATTATCCCGGCGAGAGTGGTTTTCCCGACACCTGGAGGTCCCCAAAGGATGAACGAGGACAGATTTCCGTTCTCGATCATCTTTCTCAGGATACACCCTTCACCCACGAGATGCCTCTGACCGACATATTCGGACAGTTTTTTTGGTCTCATCCGTTCCGGAAGAGGGGGAAGCATCGAGCTTTGTCCCGTTCTTTGGTTGAGATCCGACATTTTCAATCAATACTAAATCAATATTAAAAACAATAATGTTTAATTAGGTAACATTATTGTTAATGTGGCTTGATGCGGTTTTGACCGCCATTTTTCGACCTAACCGGACGCAAATTTAAGAAAAAGCGGAATAAGTTTCGTAAATTTGTAAGTCTCATCGGTAGCATTCGAACCGTTGTTACACAATTTGGATTATGTTAAGTTGAATGTTTGATAAACACTACCCTTCATATGATTTTACAATTACTGACTCTTCTTGGTGCGCTGGCGCTCTTCGTCTTCGGGCTTGAGATGCTCAGCTCCGGAGTCCAGAAATCCTGTGGTGACAGGCTCAGGCGGTTTGAGAAATGGATGACCGCCGGCTCTCCGCTCAAGCAGATTCTCTCGGGAGCCGGGATCACCGCTGTCGTCCAGTCGTCAAGCGCCACGACAATTCTTGTGGCCAGTCTTGTGAGTGTCTCCACCCTATCGCTCGAACAAGGCATCTGCGTGATCATGGGCGCCAACATCGGAACGACTGTAACAGCATGGATCATAGCGGCCACCGGATTCTGGTCTGATGTGACAGCATTGGCGTTCATTCTGCTTGGCGCGGGTTTCGTCATGACTCTCCTGAAGAAATCCCTAGTCAAGAACATAGGCCGGGCTGTCCTTGGACTTTCCCTTGTGTTCGTAGGCCTTATCTACATAAAGTCCTCCATACCGGCTATGGACACCGTTCCTCAGATTGCCGCCTCCGTTTCCGGGCTTGCCTCGCATGGACTCGGTTCCGTGTTTGTGTTCATGCTCATCGGTGTGGTCATCACATTCATTCTTCAGTCTTCGAGCGCGACAGTCGTCCTCACGATGGTGCTCTCCTACCTTGGCTGGCTGCCATTCCCTATGGCCGCCGCGATGGTTCTGGGAGAGAACATAGGGACGACGATCGGGGCTAACATCGCAGCCGGCGGCGCCGGTGTCCAAGCCCGAAGGACCGCCCTCGCCCACACCGTCTTCAATGTCGCCGGTGCGGTTGTCGTGCTGATCTTCTTCAACATGTTCATCAGGATCAATCTTGGGATTGTCTCAATCTTCGGCCTCGGTTCCCGGATGACCGCTGTCTTCGGCATCGCTTGCGCGCACACCATTTTCAATGTGGTTTCGACTTTGGTTCAGGTCTGGTTCCGCAAGCCGTTCGCCGGTTTGCTGACATGGTGGATCAGGGAGCCGGAACCGGAAAACGGGGATTTCCATTTGAAGTTCATCGGCAGCGGCAGGATCATCGGAACTCCTGCGATCTCGATTGAACAGGCGTACAAAGAGGCTGTGAACTTCGCGGTCACGGCACAGGAAGGCTTCCAGAATGTAAGGCTGGCTCTCAACGAGAAAGATCCGGACAGATTCGAGGAATACCGTCAGAGACTGGTGAAATGCGAGGAGGTGACGGATCGGTTTGAATATGAGATCGCCGCGTTCATGAACAGCCTTACGGCCGAGTCCCTGAACGATCGGGAGGCTCGTGAGGTCAAAGTCATCTACCGGGTGATCAGCGAGTTGGAGAGTCTTGGAGACAGCTGTGAGAACATCAGCCGGCTGCTTGCCCGGCTGCACGTCCACAAGCTTGATTTCGACGATGAGACGATAAGCAGGCTCAACTTGCTGGTGGGCAAGGTGAACCAGGCCTTCGCGGTGATGGTTTCGAACATGAGATTGGCCGCGGACGGAGAGTTGAAGGACATAAGCAATGCCTACAACGCCGAGGACAACATCAACGAGACGAGGGACACTCTTCGGAACGAGGGCATTCTCCAGATTGAGAAAGGCGCCGACAAGTTTCTGGCGGTCAATTACTACCTTGACATGCTGGCGGAGCTTGAGGCTATGGGGGACTTCATGATCAACATCTCCCAGTCTCTGTTCCATGAGTTTGACAATTAGGTACGGTCGCGGCTGAGCGGAATATTTATGGGAAGAAAAAGAGTGGATCTCCTGTTGGAGAACATTACCATCGAGGCCTGCGCCGCAGAGGGCAAGGCGCTTACGCATTGGAACGGGGTTGTGGTCTTCGTGCCGTTCGCTGTTCCCGGTGATGTGGTTGACATCCGTGTCACCAAAAAGAGCAAGAATTATTATGAGGGTTTCGTGGAGAGGATCGTCACTCCGTCAAAGGACCGGCTGGAACCGTTCTGTGAGCATTTCGGGGTCTGCGGCGGCTGCAAATGGCAGCCTCTCCCCTATCCGATGCAGCTTGAGGCCAAGCGTCAGCAGGTTTATGACCAGCTGGTCCGCATCGGCCATCTGGACGTGCCTGAGATCCGTCCGACAATTCCGTCCGACAAGATCAGGTACTACCGGAACAAGCTGGAATTCACGTTTTCTTCCAAAAGATGGCTGTTGAAAGACGAGGATATAGAGAACGTGCCGGAGAACGACCGTATGGGGCTTGGATTCCATGTCGGAAAGTTCTTTGACAAAGTGTTGGACATCAGGCACTGCTACCTCCAGAAGGACCCGTCAAATGACATCCGGCTGTTCATAAAGGAATATGCCGTCAGGAACGGTTTGGACTTCTTCGACATCCGGCAGAATGTGGGTTATGTCAGGAATATGTTCGTACGCACGACCGACACGGGCGACCTGATGGTGATCATGTGTTTCTTTTACGAGAATCGTGAGGACAGGGAGAAGATGCTTGACGCCATCGCTGAGGCGTTCCCTCAAATCACTTCGCTCTACTACATCATCAACAATAAGTTGAATGACTCGATCGGTGATCAGGAATGCATCCTCTACAAGGGGGAGCCGACAATCCGGGAGACTATGGAGGGACTGACTTTCCGCATCGGCCCGAAGTCGTTCTACCAGACGAATTCCTCTCAGGCCTGCAAACTTTACTCTGTCGCGAGGGATTTCGCGGAGTTGACAGGCGAGGAGATTGTCTATGACCTCTACACCGGCACGGGCACAATCGCGCAGTTCGTCTCCGGCAGGGCTGCCAAGGTGATCGGCATTGAATATGTTCCCGAGGCGATCGAGGACGCTAAGGTGAACGCCGCCGCCAACGGCATAACGAACTGCAGGTTCTTCGCCGGGGACATGAAGGATGTCCTGAGCCGTGATTTCATCGAGGAACACGGCCGGCCGGACGTGATCATTCTGGACCCTCCCCGCGCCGGCATCCATCCGGATGTCGCCAAGGTGATCCTTGAGGCCTCCCCTGCCCGCATGGTCTATGTCAGCTGCAATCCGGCCTCACAGGCCCGTGATCTGGCTCTTTTCGCCGAAAAGTACGAGATAACCGCCGTTCAGCCCGTTGACATGTTCCCTCACACCCAGCACGTCGAGAACGTCTGCGCCCTGAAGCTCAGATAACTCCTTCTATAAGAGTTCCATCATGTGCGCCGACATCAGAACGGGTGGCCGACGCCGAAATGGATGGAGTAGCCGTCTTTTTCCAGCCAGTGGGAAGGGGCGCGCCAACGGGCGGTGTCTCGGGACGGGTCATAGAGTTTCATGCCCATGTCGAGACGGAGGATCAGGAAGTTAAGGTCAATGCGGAGGCCGAGTCCCCAGTCGGCGGCAAGACCGGAGGCGAGGTTCCTGAGGGCGAAATGGGCGCGGGAGCCGTCATCGCCGTCGTTTTTTTTCAGAGTCCAGATGTTGCCGACATCGGTGAAGACCGCGCCGTTCAGTTTCCAGAACATCGGGAACCTGTACTCAAGATTGGCCTCCAGTCTCACGTCACCGGTCTGGCTCGGGATCACGAATGTCGTGTCAGCCTTTGAGCCTCCCGGACCCAAGGCTCGGGCCTGCCAGCCGCGCATGCTGCCCGCTCCGCCGCTGTAGAACTGTTTCTCGAACGGAATCGTTGACGAGTTGCCGTAGGCGTAGCCGACACCGCCGAGAAAACGCATGGCCAGAGCCTGACCGCCGTTCTTGCCGAAGACAAAGGTCTTGCCCAAGGTGAGTTCCGTGCGGAGATACTGGGAGTACGGAGTGTTCCAGATAAGCCGCGAGCCATAGCCGTCGCTTTTCATTATGCCGTTGAACAGGCTCAGGACATTGCCGGAGGCATCCAGTTGCAGCCGGACATATTCATAAGTCTCCTTTGGCGTCAACGCCGTGCTGGTCGTGTAGTATGCCACAAGGCCTGAACCGACGTCAAAGTGGTTCTGATAGGCGTCCCGCATGAACGGGTTGCCGGTAAGGGTCGTGTAGAAGCTTTGATCCAGATCCGTAAGTCTAACTATCTTCGCCTGAATAGGATAGAACTGGTAGAAGAATCTTCCGCCACGAAGCTGGCCCGAATAGCCGAACGATGTGGAGATCATGTTCCGCGTGTATTCAGGGCGGTTCTGGTAGTTGTAGGAGGCGTTGATCTCGGTGCGCGGTACGGACGGCCCTCTGAACGTGGAGTTCGGAAGTCCGAGGAATTTCGGGAAACTCAGGCCGGCCGAGACACCGAACTCATTGGATTTTACGTTCCTGTCGTTGTACTTGAACTGGAAGTTGCCCAGAAAACCAAGGTTCAGCCATTGGCCGCCGTGGAAAATGTTCTTGTGGTAGTAGCTCAGCTGAGGAGAGGTCCCTATCAGGCCGGTAGAGTTGGTGGAGCCTTCCAGATTGATCTTGAAGCCTTGCATTCTGGATCTGGATAGGCTGATGTCACAGTCAACGATCCCGGAGTCGCGAGGGTTGAGAGCGATGTTCACTCCGCTGAACAACTTGAGGGCTGACAGTCTGGAGTAGGTTGTGTTGACCTGTCTTTCATCGTAGAGGTCTCCCGGGCGGATCGTACACATGTCACTCAGTACCCTGTCATTGAATCTCAAGTCCTTGTCATGGGAGATGGCGACGTCTCCGAAGGAATATTTCCGGTGCGGGCGGGCCTGTTCGGAAGGCTGGTTCCTGGTGTGTTCCCTGACCGTCATCAGAAGATCCGCCACACCGGCGGAATGAATGGTGTCCGCCTCGAACGAGAAGTAGTTCTTGGTGAATCCGAAGTAGCCCTTGCGGCGGAATACGGCCGCGGACCGCTCCGTCTCCTTTTCCAGTGCATCCTCGGAGAGAAAGTCTCCCGGTTTGACGGAGATGTGCGCGGTGTCGGCGTAGAAGTCATCCTTGAACTCCCCCTCCGGCACCGAATATGTCACATCCCCGATCCGGTAGCGTTTTCCGAGACTGACCGTGTAGGTCACGTCCACCTTTCTGCCTTTCACACGCACGTCGCTCCGCACATCCGAACCATAGTAGCCGAGGTACTCCAGATGCCTCTTTATGTTGTCGGTCGAGGACTCTACCTGGGAGGGCTGGTACACCACCGGAGCCGTGCCGATCTTCCTCAGGAACCTGTTCACGGCCTTGTCCGGATCCCTGCCGGACCAGTTGTACAGGTTCAGGAACGGATTCCACCCGAAGATGATGTAGGAGTTGGGCTTCTGCTTGATGTAGGACTCGATCTCCTTGGGATTGAATCCGCGGTCGTTGCTGACCTGCACCCGGTTCGCCGCGAGACGGTACTGCCCGTCCTCAAGGACGCGCGTCGTGCTGCACGAGAAACAGAGACTTGCGGCGAGCAGGATGGCCGCGAAAGTGAAAACCGAGGAATTTTCATTCATATTGTGCAAAAATAAGCAACCCTTTCCGATTTTTCTTCAAAATAGGGGTCGAAATATTAATTTTCGTACCTATCTTTGCACCCCGAAGCCGGATAAGGGCACTCCTGACGGTTTGTTACTTATGTCAAACATTACAGGTTTACAGTTTTTTTAGGATGAAGAACAAGTACATCGACCTTGTGGACCAGACCTTTGATTTTCCACAGGACGAATTCAGGGTGGAGGACGGCAACCTTTTCGTCAATGACATAGACATGATGGGAATCATCAAGGATTATGGCACGCCGTTGAAACTCACCTATCTCCCGAAGATCACGTCCCAGATCCAAAGGGCAAAGAGAATGTTCCGCAATGCGATGTCCAAGGTCAGCTACGAGGGCGACCATCACTATTGCTACTGCACCAAGAGTTCCCAGTTCAAGTTCGTCATCGAGCAGGCTCTCAAGAGCGATGTACATCTGGAGACCTCATCGGCCTACGATCTGGACCTCATCCGCAAGCTGGAAGCCGACAGACTTGTGGACAAGAACCTGATAATCATCTGCAACGGTTTCAAGAGACCGCAGTACATCAAGAACATCGCCGCGATGCTCAACGAGGGTTGGCGCAACATCATCCCGGTGCTTGACAACAAGAACGAGCTTGAGGATCTGGACGACCTCATCGAGGTGCCGACCCAGCTTGGCATACGCATCGCTTCCGAGGAGGAACCATCATTCGATTTCTACACTTCCCGACTGGGAATCAGATACTCTGACATCATCCCGTTCTACCGCAACGGCATCAGCAAGAACCCCAAGTTCAAGCTGAAGATGCTCCACTTCTTCATCAACACCGGCATCCGGGACACCTCCTACTACTGGAACGAGCTGGCGCGCTGCCTGAACCTTTACTGCGACCTCAAGCAGATCTGTCCGGATCTGGATTCCCTGAACATCGGGGGCGGACTTCCCATAAAGACCTCTCTGGCAGTGGATTACGACTACAAGTACATGATCGAGGAGATCGTGTACCAGATCAAGTCGGTCTGTGACTCCCACGGTGTGCAGGTTCCGGACATCTACACGGAATTCGGCAACTTCACTGTCGGCGAGAGCGGAGCGACCATATTCAAAGTGTTGGATGTCAAGCAGCAGAATGACCGCGAGTGCTGGTACATGATCGACAACTCCTTCATGACGAGCCTTCCGGACACCTGGGGACTTCACCAGAGGTTCATCCTCTTCCCCATCAACAAATGGAATGAGGAATATCACCGTGTGTTCATCGGCGGACTTACCTGCGACAGCAAGGACTTCTACAACTCCGAGGCGCACTCCAACGCCATCTTCCTTCCGGTGATGAAGAACAGAAGGGATCCGCTTTACATCGGTTTCTTTCACACGGGGGCCTATCAGGAGGCCATCTCAGGCTACGGAGGGGTCAAGCACTGCCTCCAGCCTTCCCCCAAGCACATCCTCATCGACAAGGACCGTGAGGGAAAGTTCACCGCACGGGTGTTTGCGCCGGAGCAGAGTTCGGAGTCGATGCTGAAGATACTCGGTTTTTAGGATCATGCCGTCACCTGTTTCCCACAATGAGATAAAGTTTGTCAAGTCCCTTGAACAGAAAAAATTCAGGGATGAACACGGGCTTTTCATCGTGGAGGGGGAAAAGATGGTGGAGGAGGTGTTGCGGTCTTCTTTTTCCGTAGAGAAGATTTATAGGGAGGATGAGATCGGAAGCGCCGCTATGGCCAGGATCAGCCTGTTGTCCTCCCCTTCTCCGGCCTTGGCGCTGGTACGGAAACCGGCAGATCTGGAAATCGAAGACTTTCAGGCTGATGTTCTTCCTGACAAGGGTCTTTTCCTCGCTTTGGACGGAATCCGGGATCCCGGCAATCTGGGGACGATCATCCGTACTGCGGACTGGTTCGGGATCGACTCGGTCTTCGCTTCGAAGGACACGGTCGATGTGTTCAATCCGAAGGTTGTGCAGTCCACGATGGGGGCCATATTCAGGGTGAGATTCCACTATTGCGACATCCGCGGGCTTTGCGGCGCCGCAGTCGCCGCCGGAGGCGATGTGTACGGGACTTTTCTGGACGGTGAGGACATTTACGCCAAGGAACTGGCCGCGGGGAAGACTTCTCCGGTGGTCATTGTGATCGGCAACGAGTCCAAAGGCATATCCCCGGAGGTGGGCGGACTCGTGACAGGCAGGCTGTTCATTCCTTCCTGGCCCCGGGACGAGAGAGGCTCCGAGTCGCTGAACGCCGCCGTCGCCACCGCCATAACCGTCGCGGAGTTCCGCCGCAGGGTGTGAAAACCCTCCCCTCTTTCCAAGAATATTCCCGGATTTTTCGTAATTTGCGGCTTATCGGCAAAAACGGACTGAAATGAACGAAGAATCCTTGATGCGGTCCAGAATCCGGAAGATTCTGATGATCTGCAGCAATTACGACGCTTTCTCCCTTGAGGAGGACGGACGCATTGAGAATCAGGTGCGTAACGAGTACCGTGAACTTAACCTCAGCAATCCTCCGAAATTCATCTGGGCCAATTCCTCCGCGCAGGCCGGGGAGATAATCGCCTCCGAGGAGGAGATCGACATGATCATCTGCATGTACAACGAGCAGGACAAGGAGATCTTCCCGCTTGCGTCGCGGCTGAAGGAGGAGGACAGGGGCATTCCGTTCATTCTTTTGATCCACTACTCCAAGGCGGTGAGGCAGAGGGTGTTGGAGGAGACTCATCCCGGCATTGACTTTGTGTTCAGCTGGCATGGCAACGCTGACCTTATCCTTGCGATCGTCAAGCTTCTGGAGGATGCGGCCAATGCGGAGAACGATGTCTTCGAAGTCGGAGTCAAGGGAATCCTGCTGGTCGAGGACTCGATCCGCTACTACTCGAACTATCTTCCCGAACTCTACAAGATCGTGCTCACCCAAAGCCGTGAGTTCCTGACGGAGTCATTGAACGAAGACCAGAAGAGGTACCGCAAGAGGTCCCGCCCCAAGATATTCCTCGCCACCTGTCTGGAGGAGGCTCTCGCCTATTTCGAAAAGTACAGGCGGAATCTGCTCGGGGTGATCTCGGATGTCGGTATGGTCTTCCGCAAAGGAGATGACCCCCGGACGGAGAAGCTTGACGCCGGAATCGACCTTGTCAGAATCATCCGTGAATACGACCCTCTGATGCCTGTCCTGCTCCAATCCTCCCAAGGCAGTGTGGCCGGGACGGCCGCGGGACTCGGAGTCGGGTTCCTCAAGAAATACTCAAGCACTCTGTTTCTGCAGCTCGGGGACTACATGAAGGAGGAGTTCGGGTTCGGTGACTTCGTCTTCCGGGATTCCACGGGGAAGGAGTGCGGAAGGGCCGCCAGCCTCTCCCAGCTTGAGAAGATCATCTACGACATTCCGGATGACGTGCTTATGAGCAACACTTCCAGAAACATGTTCTCCAAGTGGCTGTACGCCAGAGGACTGTTCAACCTTGCGGAGACATTCAGGGCAGAGCATCACACCGACGCCGGAGAGTTCCGGGAATTCCTTCTGGACAACATCCGCCGCTACCACAGGAACATCGGTCAGGGAATCATCACGGAATTCCACAAGGATTCCTACGAGGACTATTACTGGTTCTCACGGGTCGGAGACGGTTCTTTGGGCGGGAAGGCCAGAGGTCTGGCGTTCCTCAACCATCTTGTGCAGAAACACTCGTTGTCAGAGAAATACGATGGTCTGCGGGTGTCCATCCCTCGTACCATAGTGCTGACGACGGATTGGTTCGACAGGTTCATCATCGACAACGGTCTGCAATATGTGATAGATGCGGAACTATCGGACGATGAAATTCTTTCGGAGTTTGTGGCTTCCACGCTTCCGGAGGAGCTGACCCAGAATCTGAAGGCTTTTCTGGCCACGGCCGGCGGTCCGCTGGCCGTGCGCTCAAGCTCGAAACTGGAAGACAGCAACTATCAGCCGTTTGCCGGGGTGTATGCGACGTACATGTGCCCTCCGGTGGAGAACAAGGACAGGATGCTGCGCGAGCTTGGAAAGGCCATAAAGAGCGTCTATGCCTCGACATTCTTCAAGGGCAGCCGCAATTACATCCAGGCCAGCGGAAACCTGCTTGGGGAGGAGAAGATGGCCGTGATTGTACAGACGATCTGCGGAACGGCCCACGGACACGATTTCTATCCGATGATGTCCGGGGTGGGACGTTCGCTGAACTCCTATCCTATCGGGACGGAGAAGGCTTCCGACGGGGTTCTCAATGTCGCTTTCGGTCTGGGAAAGACCGTTGTGGACGGAGGGCGCACCTTGCGTGTGAACCCGAAGCATCCGGGAAAGATCCTCCAGCTTTCCAATCCGAAGCTGGCGCGGAGGGACACTCAGAACGAGATGTTCACGCTGGATTTGAGGCCGGCCGCCTTCAAGATCTCCAGAAACGACGGCGTCAATCTCAGAAGAGTGCCTGTCCCGGAGGCCTTGGAAAACTACGATTACCCGGAGCTTGTGGCTTCGACCTATGATGCCTTGGATGACAGGATGGTTCCGGGAACGGGAATCCGCGGGGCGAGGGTCGTTTCCTTTGACGGAATATTCCAGTACGACAGGTTCCCGCTTGCCAAGGCTCTCTCGGAAATAATGTCAATATGCCGTGAGGAGCTGATGAGCGAGGTTGAGATCGAGTTCGCCTTGGATCCGGTCAACTCCTCGGACGGCAGGATCGCCGACCTTGAGCTGCTTCAGGTACGTCCCGTCTCCAGCGGGATCGGCTCGCAGACATCCTCGATCGAGGATGCGGAGGCGATCATCCCCAACATGTTGATCCGCAGCGACAACGCATTGGGCAACGGGTATTTCACGGAATCCTCCCACATCGTGGTCATCCTGCCGGAGTCCTTTGACAAGATGAAGACTGCCATGATGGCGGAGGAGATCTCACGGATCAACGCCCGCATGACCGCTGAAGGAGAGACGTACATCCTTGTCGGTCCGGGCAGATGGGGCTCGTCGATCCCTACACTGGGCGTTCCTGTGGCGTGGACGGACATCTCTGCGGCGCGGATGGTCATTGAATATGGCATCGACGGGTTCCGGATCGATCCGAGCCAGGGCACGCATTTCTTTCAGAACATCACCTCTCTGGGTGTCGGCTACCTGTCCGTTGACCAGTATGCCGGCTCCGGAATGATTGATTTTGAGATGCTTGGGAAGCTTGAGAACGTCTTCGACGGAGAGTATGCCAAAGTTCTGAAAGTTCCGGGACTTACCGGATTCATTGACAGGAACAAAGGCAAGGCGCTGATCGGGTTTTAGTCATGGGCAAGGAAATCATCTATCAGGTTCTCCCGAGGCTGTGGGGAAAGGGAAAGTTCTCGGAGTTTGATTCTGAGACGTTTGACTATTTAAGATCTTTGGGGGTCTCTCATGTCTGGTACACAGGCGTGATCAGACATGCCACGACCGTGTCGGCGGAAGGCTGTCCGGCCTCTGACAGCCAGATTGTCAAGGGTGCCGCAGGCTCTCCGTATGCCATCACCGACTACTACGATGTCAATCCGTATCTCGCTGACAACCCGTCAGAAAGAATGAGTGAATTCGAGGCTTTGTTGAAGCGGAGCCACGATGCCGGACTGAAGGTGGTCATTGATTTTGTACCTAATCATGTCTCCCGCGACTATGGCAAGGTCGGTCTGGTGCGGCCTGAGATCAGGCCTCTTGGCGCGGAAGACGATCCGACTGTGCACTGGAGCGCGGAGAATGATTTCTACTATTACCCCGGTCAGCCTTTAAAGTTGCCTTTTGACGGCCAGACCTATTATGAGAATCCGGCCAAAGCCTCGGGCAACTGCTTCTCCCCAGCCCCTTCCGTGAACGACTGGTACGAGACCATCCGCTTGAACTATTGTGATTTCCACACCCGGACCTGGGACAGGATGTACGGGATCGTGCGCTATTGGTGCGGCAAGGGAGTGGACGGGTTCCGCTGCGACATGGTGGAGATGGTTCCGTGGCAGTTCTTCCACTGGCTGATCAAGAGGATAAAGGATGAGTTCCCGGCGGTCAAGTTCATCGCCGAGGTTTACCGGAAGGAATTGTACGCCAAGTACATCCGTGAGGTCGGATTCGACTTCCTCTACGACAAGTCCGGTTTCTACGATTCCGTAAGATCGGTTGTCGAAGGCCGCGGCACGGCCAGAAGCCTTACATGGAACTGGCAGTTTCTGGGCGACCTGCAGCCGAGGATGCTGAACTTTCTTGAGAACCATGACGAGCAGCGTTTCTCTTCGGATTTCTTCGGCCGCGACGCGCGGAGGACTTTCGCGGCATTGGGAGCGGGAATATTCCTGAACACGGCTCCGTACATGGTCTATTTCGGAGAGGAGACCGGGGAGCGCGGAATGGATGCCGAAGGGTTCAGCGGACGGGACGGGAGGACCACCATCTTCGATTGGTGGAAGATTCCTTCGATCGGGCGCCTTGTCGGGCATATTCATGGAAAAGAGGCGCTTACGACGGAGGAAGCGGCTTTGCTTGAAAAGTGGCGCAGGTTCCTGAATATGGCCGCGTCGGTTCCTGCTGTGGCTTCCGGGAAGACATTTGACCTTTGCTACTGCAACTATGACTCGCCGGGATTCGACCCTGACAGACATTTTGCTTTCCTGCGCGGCGACGGCTCCGAGGCCTGGCTGTTCGTGTGTGGCTTTTCATGTGCCGCCGGCAGGATTTCAATCCGTATTCCAAAGGAAGCGGTCGATTATCTGGGAATAAAAAACCTCGGTCCGGAAACCCGGATCGAGGTGGAAGTGTCAGCCGATGATTGTGCGATAGTGAGGCTCAACTGACTGAACCTCACATGTTCAAGCCTTACCAGTTGAGAATCTTCTTGAAGTCATATTCCTCCGGATTGGCGACGTAAGCCTTGGCGGCTTCGTAGTCTGCCGGAGTGATGTAGTGGCAGATGTGTCCGTAGTAGTTGCGGGCGATTCCGCCTTCGATGTCCACGCGGCGAGGAGGGATCTTGCCCTCGGCGTTCTGGAGATCCTTCAGGTAGAGAGGCCGGGCGTTGCCGTTCTCGTCCACATAGACCATGCATCCGGTCTCACCCTTCGAGAAGAGTTCATAGACTCCGAGAGCGAGTTCCGTGCAGTAGGAAAGGTCGTAGGCCACAGGATCCTGGCAGCGGACATCGTAGCCGATCTCCACAGGACGGGTCTTTACCTTCAGTCCGATCTTCTTGAACTCCTTCTCAAGGATGTCGTTGAAAAGGACGGCCTTGGAGATCTTGCCAAGTTCCGGATGTCCGTGCTCATCATAGGTCATGTGCACGCCGGTGGCCTTGATGTCCTCAGGCTCAAGATCATGGAACACTCCTTCGGCCACAACGACCGTCCCGTAAGGAACGCCGAGAAGTTTTCTCTTGATGATGGCGGAGAGGGTCAGCTTTATGATCTTGTCAACGGTGATCGCGGTCTTGTTGAACATCTCCGGGATGATTGTCATCGGGCAGTGCGTGGCCTCGCCTATTCCAAGGGCGAGGTGGCCGGCGCTGCGGCCCATGGCGGAGATGAGAAGCCAGTTCCCTGATGTGCGCGCGTCCTCATAGACGGTACGGGCGATGTGCGCTCCCTCGTCCTTGGCGGAGTTGAATCCGAAGGTCGGAGCGTTGTGAGGCAGAGGAAGGTCGTCATCGATGGTCTTGGGAACATGGATGTTGTGGATCGGATAGTTCTTAGCCTCAAGGAACTTGGCGATCCTGTTGGCTGTGGAGGCGGTGTCGTCACCGCCGACGGTCACGAGAAGCTTCACGTTGTTGTCCTGGAAAAGAGCCAGGTTGAAATTCTTCTCGAAGTCCTCGTCGGTCGGCTTGAAACGGCTCATCTGGAGGTAGGAGCCGCCTCTGTTGAAGTAGGCGTCGGCCTTGAGGAAATCGATGTCTTCAGTGCGGGCTTCCTTACGGAAGAGTCCGGTGTAGCCTTCGTGAAGTCCGATGACCCTGTAGCCGTTTGAAAGGAAAGTCTTGGCGACAGAGAACACGACGGTGTTCATTCCAGGTGCCGGGCCGCCGCCGCACAGAATGATGATTGAATCTTTCATATACGAATATGATTTAGAAATTTGTATGTCCGTAAAAACAGAACGCAAATTTAACAAACAGTTTTAACTTTTCAAAAATTGGCCATCAGGTGTCAGCCGCCTAATCTTCTTGATGATTTTGAGAAGCTGTTTTGATTTGTTTGAAGATTTTTCACCTCAAAGAACATTTCAAACAAATCAAAACAGCTTCTGAGCGGAAAGCCGACATTTTTCATTAAATTTGTAATCTTTATAAAGATTTTGCCGGTATGGATCACGATCATGCCAAAATACGTGTGGAAGAACTCCGGAAGACACTTCGGGAGAACAGCAGACGGTACTACGTTGACAACGCTCCTACGATGAGCGATTTTGAATATGACCGCCTGATGCGAGAGCTGGAGGACTTGGAGAAGGAATATCCTGACCTCCTGACCCCGGACTCTCCTACCCGGACGGTCGGAAGCGATCTGGAACAGGGATTCGGCGCCAACGCCGAACCGGCTGTCCGCAAGGAGTTCGCGCAGTACCCGCACAGGTACCCGATGCTGTCTCTGGCCAACACCTACAACATCGGCGAGATCGAGGATTTTGTCCGCAGGGCGGAGAAGGACCTTGGCGGGGTCGGATTCACATATTCATGCGAGTTGAAATTTGACGGGACGGCCATCTGCCTGACCTACAGGAACGGAAGGTTGTTCAGGGCTTTGACCAGAGGTGACGGCGTGATAGGTGATGATGTGACCGCCAATGCGTTAAAAATCAGTAATATTCCCGAGAAATTAAAAGGCGCCGGCTGGCCGGAGGAGTTTGAGATAAGAGGCGAGGTGCTGATGCCGTACGAGTCGTTCGACCGCCTTAACAGAGAGCGGGAGGACAATGAGGATCCGCCTTTCGCCAATCCGAGAAACGCGGCTTCGGGTTCTTTGAAACTCCTTGATTCTTCGGAGGTCGCCAGAAGAGGTCTGATGTGCACGCTCTATCATATTCCAAGCCAAAGTGTTTCTTTCGAGACCCATGATGACGCTCTGAATGCCGCCGCCTCGTGGGGGCTGCCTGTCTCCGACAAGCGGAAGGTCGTTCATGGGATAGAAGGGATTGAGGAATATATCCGCTGCTGGGACACCGGAAGGAAGTTCCTGCCCTACGCCACTGACGGGATCGTGATAAAGATCAATGAGCTGGCCTACCAGAAAGCTCTTGGCTACACCGCAAAGTCTCCCCGTTGGGCCGTGGCTTTCAAGTTCCAGGCGGAGGAGGCGCACACGAAGCTGCTTTCCATCACCTATCAGGTCGGACGTACCGGAGCCGTGACCCCGGTGGCGAACCTCTCCCCTGTCCAGCTTGCGGGAACGGTCGTGAAGAGGGCCACGCTCAACAATCAGGACTTCATCTCCCAGATGGACATCAGGGTCGGCGACACGGTGACCGTCGTCAAAGGCGGCGAGATCATCCCGAAGATCATAGATGTGGATCTGACGCTCCGGCCGGCGGACGCCGTGAGGCCCGTGTTCCCGGAGGTGTGTCCGGATTGCGGGACGGCATTGGTGAAGGAGGAGGACGAGGCGAAGTGGTTCTGCCCCAACATCGACGGCTGTCCCACCCAGATCAAGGGCAAGCTGGTGCACTTCCTCGGCCGCAAGGCGATGAATGTGCTGGCCGGTGACGCGACGGTCGAGCAGCTGTACAATCTTGGCCTCGTCAGGACTCCGGCGGATTTATATTCATTGACCAAGGGCCAGCTGCTTATGCTGGACGGGTGGAAGGAACGCTCGGCGCAGCGTTTCCTCGCCAGTCTGGACGCATCCCGCAAGGTGACATTCGATCATGTGCTGTTCGCGCTCGGAATCCGGTACGTCGGCGAGACCACCGCAAAGGAGATCGCGCGTCATTTCGGAAACATGGACGCCATAGCGGCCGCCTCCAGGGAGCAGCTGCTTGAGGTCCCGGATGTCGGCGCGGTGATAGCGGACAGTGTCTATGAATATTTCCGTGACTCCAGGCATCTTTCGGACATCGGGAGGCTCAAGGCGGCCGGAATCCGGTTCTCAATGGAGGAGGATTCCGCGGTGTCCGACGCGTTGGCCGGGAAGACGATAGTGATCTCTGGCAATTTCAGTGTCTCAAGGGACGAGATCAAGCGGCTGATCGAGGCCAACGGAGGCAAGAACAGCTCATCGGTAAGCGGCAGGACCTCTTTGCTTCTGGCGGGAAGCAAGCCCGGGCCCGAGAAGATCAAAAAGGCCGGGGATCTCGGCGTGAAGGTCATAAGCGAGGAGGAGTTCAGGAATATGCTCCCGAAGGATGCCGCCTCTTCCGCCGCGACGGAGCGGAATGTTGAACCGGACCTGTTTTCAGGAATGTTTTAAGGACTTTGAAGGATGGAAGGATTCCCCAAACCGATAGTCAAATTCAAGCACTGGTTCCGTCAGGCCAGAAAGTTCTTCGGGCAGGATGTCTGGACTCTTGACCTGGACGAGCTATCCAGGGCCAAGGCGCGCCTTGTCAAGGATGTCAGGATAGTCGCGGTGGCGTTCCGGACGTTCGCCGAGCAGAGGATCGGGTTTCAGGCCGTGGCTTTAAGTTATTTCTGTACAATGGCCTTCGTACCGTTCATCGCTGTGGCTTTCGCGGTGACGAACGGTTTCGGACTGGCTGACAAGCTCAAAGAGCTGCTGTTCTCCTGGGACATCAGCCAGAACATAATGGACATCATCCTGGAATCCGCCGACAAGATCCTTGATTCCGCGACCGGCGGATTGTTCGGACTTATAAGCGCACTGGCTTTCGTCTGGCTTATCATCTGGATGATGATGAGGGTGGAGACCGTCTTCAACAACGTCTGGAAGGTCAGGAAATTGAGAAGAGCTTTCTTCAAGCGCATCGGAATCGATCTGGTCATCATGGTGCTTGCGCCGTTTGTGGTGATTCTGCTGTATTCGGGTACAATCATATATTCGCACGTGCTGGACCTCATCCCGAACTGGATAGGAGCGACGGACGAGATAAAGTCGTTTCTTGGATGGATAGTCGCCTGGGCCGTCACGGTGCTGGTCTTTTCGGCGATGTACAAGTTCATCCCGGCGGTTGACGTGAAGTACCGCCATGCTCTCAAGGCGGCGGTGATCGCCGGCGTGGCGTTCTCGGTGCTTCAGTACCTCTATCTTGAGACCCAGGTGTTCGTGATGCGTCTGAACACGGTTTACGGAACAATAGCCGCCATTCCCCTCTTCATGGTCTGGATGAGGTTCGGGTGGCAGATAATCCTTTATGGGGCGCAGTTCTCCTACTCATTCCAGACGGTGGATGAAGGAGGCTTCGTCAAGGGGCTGCCCGGAGTGTCGGAGGCTATTATGAAAAGTGATAAAGATTTGGTTGAAATATGAGTTTCTCACAATTCACGGAACAAGACTACGAACTGATCCGTCAGAGTTACGCCCAGCTTAAGGCCGCCGCTGAAAAGCGTTGTGCGAATCAGCGGGAACTGGATGTTGTCCAGAAAGCCTTTGACTTTGCGAACGAGGCCCACAAGAACGTGCGCAGACGCTCCGGAGGTCCTTACATCATTCATCCGATCGAGGTCGCCAAGATTGTCGTGAGCGACATAGGTCTCGGCTACAAGTCGATAGCCGCGGCATTGCTCCATGACGTGGTGGAGGACACGGACTACACCGTGGATGACATCCGCAAATTGTTCGGGGACAAGATAGCCAGTCTTGTGGACGGTCTCACCAAGATCAAGAACGTGCTCGACAACGAGGACCGCAGCAAGAAACCGGGAGACGACAACGCCAAGAGTCTTCAGGCGGAGAACTTCAAGAGAATCCTGCTGACCCTCAACGATGACGTGCGGGTTGTGCTTATCAAGCTGGCGGACCGTCTGCACAACTGCAGGACGATCGAGTTCATGCCGGAGTACAAGAGGGACAAGATCCTCAGCGAGACAATGTTCATCTTCATCCCTCTCGCCCACCGTCTCGGTCTGTACGAGATCAAGTCCGAGATGGAGAACATCTGGCTGAAGTACAAGGAACCCGATGCCTATAAGGAGATTACAGGCCTTATCGACAGCAATCTGAGCGGCCGGGACAAGCAGATAGACGATTTCATCACCCCGATTGACTCGGCCCTGAGAAAGGCCGGCTTCGATTTCGAGATCCGCAAGAGGGTGAAGACTCCGTACTCGATCTGGCACAAGATGCAGACGAAGAACGTCACATTCGACCAGGTTTACGATCTCTATGCCCTCAGGATTGTCTTCAATCCGCCTACGGACGCCAAGGAGAGCGAGCGCGACCAGTGCTACCACATCTTCTCCATCATCACCGGGATCTACCGCTACAAGCCGGACCGTGTGCGTGACTGGGTGAAGCATCCGAAGAGCAACGGCTACGAGGCTCTCCACTGCACTCTGATGAGTGACACAGGAATATGGATCGAGGTCCAGATCCGCTCCAGAAGGATGGATGACATCGCAGAGAAGGGCATCGCGGCGCATTGGACGTACAAGCAGGAGGGCTACATCAGCGAGAACGACAGCGAGATGGACAAGTGGCTCGCCAAGGTCAAGGAGATTCTGGTCAACCCGGACGTCAACGCCCTGGAACTGCTTGACATCATTCACAATGACCTCACCAGCAGTGAGATCACGGTGTTCACGCCGAAGGGGGACCAGAAGTCGATACTGAAAGGGGCCACCGCGCTGGATTTCGCCTACAGCATCCACACGGAGATCGGCAACAAGGCCATCGCCGCCAAGGTGAACATGAAACTCGTCCCGCTGTCGCATGTGCTCAGGAGCGGGGACCAGGTTGAGATCATCACCGCCGAGGTGGAGCAGCCCAAGCGCGAGTGGCTGCAGTTCCTCCAGACCAGACACGCCAGAAACCTTGTCATCGACTTCTTCAAGGTCCGCAAGAAAGAGATCGCCGAACTTGGACGGAAGATGCTGGCCGAACAGCTGGAGTCATCCGGCTACAGGATGAACAATGACTCCATAGAGATACTTCTGGATCATTTCGCCATACCGGGCGGCAATTCCGAGGAGATGTTCTTCAGAATCGGGATGGGAATCATAAAGATCGGGGACCTTTCCGAAGTCCTTGCGTCCGGAAAGGCCGACAAGAGCCATTCGTGGTATTTCCCCTGGTTCGGAAAGAAGAAGGAAGCCGCGAAGAAAGAGAGGAACGACTATGTCATCGCCTCCTGCTGCCGTCCGATTTCCGGAGATGCCGTGATCGGAATCAAAGCTCCTGACGGTACTGTCACCGTGCATAAGAAATCCTGCCCTGTTGCGGACAGCATAGCGTCCAAGCATGGGGACTGGGTCGTTGTCCCCCAGTGGGACGGTGATGACAGCCAGTCTTTCCTTGCGCGTCTTTCCATGCGGGGCGTGGACAGGGTCGGCTTGCTGAACGAGATTTCCCGGTACATCTCTCTGGTCATGGGCGTGAACATGCGGAAGGTCTGTCTGAACACGGACGGAGGCATATTTTCCGGCTACATCGACCTTTATGTCCATGACAAGGCCGCCCTTGAGAGAATGATCCGCAAGCTTAATTCCATTGACGGAATAAAAAGCGTAGTGAGAACTGAACTGTAACTTGATTTTTGATGAAAAATAACCTTTCAATATTCTTTCCATTGGTTCCGGCCTCCCTGCTGCTGGCCGCCGCTTTGTTCCAGCCTTCGTGCGCCAACACGACCCAGGCTCCGACAGGCGGACTCAAGGACACCCTGCCACCTGTCATCAGAAGGGTCGTCCCGAAACCCGGGGCGGTCTCCCAGCCTGTCAGCGGAGCGAAGATCACATTCACTTTCAATGAATATGTCACAGTCAAGGATCCTAAGGGAATCTACCTGTCCCCGCCGCAGAAAAAGAGTCCGAAGTACAAGATAAAGGGGAAGAGCGTGATGGTCTATTTTGAGGAGGATCTCCTTCCGAACACCACCTACACCCTTGATCTGACAGGTGCCATAGCTGACAACAATGAGGGGAACATGTTCCCCGGATTCACCACGGTGTTCTCGACCGGAGAAAAGGTGGATTCCATGTACGTGACCGGAATCGTGCAGGACTGCAACACCCTGAAGCCGGTCAAGGGAGCCACGGTGATGTTCTATAAGGACCAGAGGGATTCGGCCGTCTTTCTGGAAAGGCCGGTGGCCGCGGTCAAGACCGATGACTGGGGGTATTTCTCCCTGCGGAACATCCAGGACACCGTTTTCCGAGTCTATGCGCTGGTTGACGGCAACGGGAACAACATCTACGACCCGGACGAGGATCAGATAGCGTTTCTGGACACCTTGTTCCGTCCCGTGAATGTGGTGAACGACACTGTTCCGGAATTGAAGAAATTCGACATGAAAGACACCCTGGCCTGCCAGTCCAGAAAGGCCGAACTCCGGCTTAACGTGTTCAGGGAGAGACCTTCCAAGCAACTGCTGATGAACAGGAAGAGGACCGGAGACAGGTCTGCCTATGTCACATTCATGGCTCCTGGAACAAGGATAGATTCCCTTTGGTTCCAGGGCTTCCCGGCCGGCAAGGTCATAACCGAGTTCAACATCGAGCAGGACAGTCTTCTGCTTTGGCTTAACGACCGGGGAGCGATGCCGGATTCTCTGCATCTGTGTGTGAGGTACTGGAAGACGGACACGCTTGGCGTGCTTCGGCCTGTGACAGAGAAGGTCAGCCTTGTGGACGAGAACAAACCGAAAGGCAGGGCCGCGAGGAAGAAGATGGAGCACAAGGACACGATCTGCGGATTGAGCCTCAAGGCCGAGCCTGAGACCTTCGAGCAGAACGGAATCACGCTGACGTTCGACTATCCTCCTGTCCTCGGAGAATTCGACTCTCTGGTCTTCAAGTCCGTCAATCCGAAGCAGAAAGAAAAGAGAGAGGCCTTTACGATAGAGCGTGACTCCTTGAATCTGAGAAAGTACATCATCACGCCCGGAGTAGGGATCCAGCCCGGCTACGAGTATTTCTTCAAGGTGCCGGAAAGAGCCTTCATGGACATCAACGGCCACTGGAACGACAGCACCGAGGTCAAGGTGTCCCTTCCGAACGATGACAACCTGAGCCTTTTCACCTTGAATGTCACCGGAGTTAACGGCAACAAGTATATCGTGGACCTTCTGGACGAGAAAAAGTCCTCCGTCCTCCGGAGCTACATAATCGAATCCGACTCCGTTCTGAAGTTCCCTTATCTCAAGCAGGGAAAGTACTCCATAAGGATAACGGAGGATCTCAACCGCAACGGGATTGTGGACACCGGCAATCTTCTCTCACACAGGCAGCCGGAGAAGGTCAGGTTCCTGATGACAAAGGACAGCGAGCTGTTCGAGATTCCGGAGCGCAGTGAGATCAGTCAGGAACTGGATCTGGTCACTTTCTTCAAATAATTGCAAAAAACTCTATGTCTATCAGGAAATATATTCTTTCAGCCGTCGCCTCCTTTACGGGCATCGTCTGTTGCGGACAGGGTCTGACGGATTCGGTCAAGGTCGCCCTACAGGTGCGGGACAGCCTCGCGGCGCAGGAAGCGACATATTCGGACATCTATCTTGACACGGTTCAGGTCAGCCGGGTCTTCGAAGTCAACGACTATTCCACGATCGGAGTCGAGTACGGGGTCTCGTTCAGCAAGATGACCTTCAATCCGACTTACACCCAGTCAACGCTCTTTTCCCCGAACACCTTCGGTGTGTTCTACACCCGTTACGGCAAGATGTTCGCCTATCTGCCTTATTTCGGATTCAAGGTTGGCCTCCGCTGGTCTCATGAGGGGTACAAGTTCAAGGAGAACAAGGACACCAAGGTGACACCGACAGTGGAGGGGGCCACGCAGGCTATCATGGACGTCGTGGAGGTTCCTTTCATGGCGCATCTCCATCTTGACGGTCTTCACTACAAGGTGATGGCTGACGCCGGCATCTACGGCGGCTGGAGGATGAACATAAAGAGGACCGGTGAATATGTCGACGAGTCGATCCTGAACTCGTTCAAGGACACTGACCGCCGCTTTGACTATGGACTGTGCGGCGGCATCGGCTTCGGTCTGGTGTTCGATCCTGTGGAGTTCCACATCAACGCCAACGTGCGGTACTCGTGGGGGACCATCTATGATCCAGACTATCTCAGCAAGGACTATTACAGGTATGCCTACCCGTTCGACGTTATGGTCACGGCGGGAGTGTATTTCCAGCTTACCAGGAGAACCGGACACGGCAGATCCTGGCTCAGGCGCGAGGCTTACCGGCAGGTATTCAATCCGGAGGTGAAATGAGAACTTTGACAGCAAAGGTCGGGGATGTCCTGATCGGAGGAGGTAATCCCATCGTCGTCCAGACAATGTGCAACACCCACACTTACGATGTGGAGGCCACTGTGTCCCAGTGCCTGAGGCTCCGTGACGCCGGAGCGGAGATAATAAGGATCACGGTGCCCGGCCCGGCGGACGTGGAACATGTCAGGGAGATCAAGTCCCGCCTTAAGGGACTCGGAGTGTTGACGCCGATTGTCGCGGACATCCATTTCTCCTCACAGACAGCGATCATGGTGGCTCCCTTCGTGGAGAAGGTCAGGATCAACCCGGGTAATTTCCACAAGGATCACGAAGAGGCGCGCCGGCAGTTCGCCAGTCTTATCGAGGTCTGCCGCGGTAACGGTACGGCGATCCGGATAGGGGTCAACCACGGTTCACTGGGAGATTACATCACAAACCTCTACGGCAACACTCCCCAGGCCATGGCCAAGGCTGCCCTGGAGTGGTTGGGGATGTGCAGGGACGCGGATTTCCATAATGTTGTGGTGTCGCTTAAATCCAGCAACACCATAGTCATGGTGGAGGCGTACCGCGAACTCATGGCCGCCATGAAAGAGGACGGACTTGTCTATCCCCTCCATGTCGGAGTGACCGAGGCCGGCAATGGTGACAGCGGCAGGATAAAGTCCTGTGTCGGAATCTCGACCCTTCTTTCCGAAGGGATCGGAGACACGGTCCGGGTCTCTCTGACCGAGGAGCCGGAGGCCGAGCTTCCTGTGGCGAGGTACCTTGCCGCAAGGTACGGCCGCAGGATCGTCTCCTCGATGACTTCCTTGTCCCTGAAAGACAAAAAGGCCGTCGCCGTCTATGACTCACCTTCCCGTGAGACGTTGTTGCTGGACGTTTCCTGTGATTTCGGCAGACGTTTGCTGGACAAATCCTTGGATGAACTCGAATTGGACGGGACCTACATGGATGAGTCCGGGAAGAAGATTCCGGTCAGGGAGTCCGGCTTAGGAGCCTATCTCGTGGATGAGCTGATGCAGGCTGCCAGAAGACGTTTCTACAAGCCGGAATATGTCGCATGCCCTGGTTGCGGACGAACCATGTACGATCTCCAGAAGGCTTTCGAGGAAGTCAAGGCCAGAACCTCCCATCTGAAGGACACCGTCATCGCCGTGATGGGCTGCATAGTGAACGGTCCCGGTGAGATGGCGGACGCTGACTGGGGCTATGTCGGCGAAGGCAACCACAAGGTCACCATCTACAAGGGAAAGACTCCCGTGCTGAAGCATGTTCAGGACACGGAAGCCGTGGAGCGTCTTGTCGAACTGATCGAGAAGGAGCGTCCGCAGGTCATTTGAGTTCGGCGATGACCGTCTCGCAGGCTCTGGTGAAATCCCCCTCCGCCACCTTGACCTCGGCGTCAAGCGGAAGGAATATGTCAATCCTGGAGCCGAACTTTATGATTCCGCACTGCCTCCCCCTCTCGACCTCGTCACCTTCCTTCGAGTAGCAGACAATCCGTCTGGCGAAGGTTCCGGCGATCTGCCTGAACAGGATCTCTCCGCGTTCATTGCGGATGGCGGTGGAGGAATGTTCGTTCTTTTCGGAGGCCTTCGGCAGGAATGCGAGAAGGTATTTCCCCGGATGGTACCTGTAGTAGGAGATCTTTCCGGCCATAGGCCAGAAATTGGTGTGGACATCGAAAAAGTCCATGTAGACGGACACCTGGATGCGGTCGTCCTTGAAATATTCCTTCTCATAGACCCTGTCCACGATCACCACCTTGCCGTCGGCCACGGATGTTACCGTCCGGTTGTCCCCCGTCGGTGTCTTCCTGTCAGGAACACGATGGAACCAGAAAACAAAGAAAGCGAATGCCAGCAGGATAATGATGATAGGGATGGAGATGTACGGCTTTTCTATGAAATATGCCGCACATCCGATCATTAGGCTGACTACAGCCCAGCTGATTCCGATGGTTCCGTGCGAATCCTTGTCAACTTTTATCTTCATATCGCTTGTATATTCATTAATTGAGTGTCAGTTGTTTAATCATAGCAGATCGAAGACCGCCAGGTAAAGCGCTCCGAACGGCATCGCCATCAATGTGCTGTCGAACCGGTCGAGGAAGCCTCCGTGTCCCGGGATGATCTTGCCGGAATCCTTTACTCCGTAAACTCTTTTCCACTGTGACTCGAACAGGTCGCCATAGACTCCCGTCACAGACATGATGAGCGACAGAATCAGGCAATGGATGAGCGGGAACCGCAATATTCCGAACTCATAAAGAGCGAAAGCGGCCAGTACGGAACTGATGAGACCGCCCGTGAATCCTATCCAGGTCTTCTTTGGGGACACGGACGGAAACAGCTTCTGCGGGAACACCTTGCCGAGCGAGATTCCGAAAGCGAACGCACCGACATCCGAACACCAGATGATTATAAAGAAGCAGAGCAGGAGGTTGCCGCTGAAATTCCCCGCCTTGTCAAAGGCTATGAGGTTTGACAGGGCGATCGGCACGGCGATGTAAACCAAGCCCGTGTAGATGTTGGAGAACTTGCCGTATTCCTCCTTGTCCTTGACATACAAGGAGTTGATCATGACAATGAAAATCGGCACCATCGCGAATGCCACAAACTTTATGTGGATGTGATATGTCGCTACGGCGAAGAGTATTCCGAAAAGAATGACCGCAGCGATGATGGCCAGCACTTTCGAGAAGGTGTAGCTGCGTCCCATCGTGATGTGGTAGAACTCCAGAAGCATCACAGACATGACGAATATGATGAGTCCCGCGAACAGGAACTTGTTGAACATCAGACAGGCCAACATCGCAAGGATGAAGACCACGCCTGAGATCGATCTGACAACCACGTTATTCATCGCCTGTCCCGGTTGTTGCCGGCCTCCCGTCTGCGGGAGCGCCGCTGTCCTCCCTGTCTTCAGCGGGCTTGACCTTCGGACCGAAAATCTTCTCGATGTCCTCGGCGAAGATCACTTCTTTCTCAAGAAGGATCTGAGCCATCCTGACAAAACCCTCCTTATGCTCGGTCAGAATCCTGAATGTCCTGTCGTGAATCTCCCTGACAAGATCCTTGACCTCCTGATCCATAAGCTCGGCGGTCTTCTCGCTGTAAGGCTTGGTAAGGTCGTAGCCTCTTGAGCCTGTCGAATCGTAGAACGAGACCTCGCCGACCTTCTCGCTCATGCCATAGTACTGGACCATGTTGTAGGCCATGCGTGTGAGCCTTTCCAGATCGTTGAGCGCCCCGGTCGCCGGCTCGCCGTTGATGATCTCCTCTGCGACGCGGCCTCCGATCAACGCGCACATCTTGTCCATGAGGTAGGACTTGGACAGAATCTTCCTCTCGTCGGGCAGGTACCAGGTGAGTCCGAGGGCCTCCCCTCTCGGGATGAGGCTGACCTTGAACACCGGGTCAGAATACGGCAGCAGCCATCCCACGGTCGCGTGTCCGGCCTCATGGTAGGCTGTCGTCCTCTTCTCCGCCGGAGTCATGATGGAACCCTTCCGCTCAAGTCCTCCGACTATCCTGTCCACAGCGTCGAGAAAGTCCTGACGGTCAATCTCCTTCTTGTCCCTTCTCGCGGCTGTCAGAGCGGCCTCGTTGCAGACATTGGCGATGTCGGCTCCCGAGAATCCCGGCGTGTGCTGCGCCATGAATCCGAGATCGAAATCCCTGGCGATCTTGAGGTTACGGGTGTGGACATTGAAGATTTCCTCCCTTTCCTTGAGTTCCGGGAGATCGACATGTATCTGGCGGTCAAAACGTCCGGCCCTGAGCAGCGCCTTGTCCAGAATGTCCGCCCTGTTGGTCGCGGCAAGGATGATGACTCCGGAATTGGTGTCGAAACCGTCCATTTCTGTAAGCAGCTGGTTCAATGTGTTCTCACGCTCGTCATTTGAAGAGAAGCCCACATTCTTTCCCCTTGCCCTTCCGACCGCGTCGATCTCGTCGATGAAGACGATGCACGGAGCCTTCTCCTTTGCCTGACGGAACAGGTCCCTCACTCTGGACGCGCCGACACCGACAAACATCTCCACGAAATCCGAACCGGAGATCGAGAAGAAAGGCACGTTTGCCTCGCCGGCCACAGCCTTGGCCAGCAATGTCTTGCCAGTGCCCGGAGGCCCTACGAGAAGGGCTCCCTTCGGAATCTTTCCGCCAAGAGAAGTGTATTTCTGAGGATTCTTCAGGAAATCCACGATCTCCATCACCTCTTCCTTCGCTCCATAAAGGCCGGCCACATCCTTGAATGTGACGTTGACCTTTTCCTTGTCGGCCAGCTTGCCTGTGGACTTGCCCACGTTGAACACCCCGCCGGGACCTCCCGCGCCGCCGCCCATGTTCCTGCTGAAGCCACGGAACATCCAGATCCACATGGCGATCAGAAGAACCGGGAAGATGATCCATTCGAGGATGCCGGACCACATCCGGCTGTCATTCTCCATGACAATCTTTACCTGCTGTTCTCCGGACGGCATCCTTGCGTTCAGATCCCCGAACTCTTTCTCGGCGTCGAACTTGTCGGACACAAGGAATATGAAATGGGGCGAGGCCGGCGGAACCTTCCCACCGAACTTGTCGGCGTACTTGTTCAGCCTGTCCGGACGGACGGTGACGCTGCCTTTGAAATCGTTCCTGACAAAATCAATCTCCTTGATGTCTCCCGTAAGAAACATCTCCTGAACCTCAGCCCATTCGATTTTCTGAGGATTCGCGCCGCTGTTGTTGAACAGCAGCCAACCTATTCCAAGAATCAGGATCAGGTACAGCCACGAGAAGTTGAACCTCACGCGGATCACTTTCCTTCTCGGATCATTGCCATTAGGGGTGCTGGAATTATTCGGCATCTGTCTCTTGCTTTTTTGTTTCAGGCACACGTCTTACCTTGTACTCCTTGTGGGGAGCGTCGGCCCAAAGCTCCTCAAGCCTGTAGAACTGACGGTATTCGGTCAGGAAAATGTGGGCCACGATGTCACCGTAGTCCAGAATTATCCAGAAGTTGTTCTCCATGCCCTGGGTGCGGAGCGGCTTCCTTCCTTCCTCCCGCATTTTGCTTATGACATTGTCGGCTATGGCGTTGACATTGGTGGTGGAATCCGCGTTGCAGATCATGAAATGGTCCGTTATCGCGGTACCAAGAGGCCTGAGGTCTATGTCAATGACGTTCTGGGCTTTCTTGTCAAGCATGGCGTCTGCCATAACCCGCAGATCGTGTGTAATCATATCGATAATGTTTTATATTTTTGCGTTTCCAATCAAATTATACAAATATACGACAAAATCTGAACCAATGAAAGAGGAAGTTGACATACAATGGCTGGAGGAGGTAGATTCCACTAATAATGAGGCCTTAAGGCGCATTGGCGAGCTTGACAGTCTGTCAGTTGTCGCCGCGGTGCACCAGACCGCCGGCCGCGGTCAGCGAGGGAACTCGTGGCTGACGCATGCCGGAGAGAATCTGACTTTCTCGATGGTGATGAAGTTCGGTGATGGCGCATTCCCCTCTCTGGAGGCCTCGCGGCAATTTGTAATAACCCGCCGTGTGACCTTGGGCGTTGCGGATTATCTGGAATCGGAAGGGATCGGATGTGCGGTGAAATGGCCGAACGACATCTATGTCAGGAACAGGAAAATCTGCGGCATGCTCATAGAGAACACCTTGAGAGGATCATTCCTTGCCGCGAGCGTGATAGGGATAGGCCTTAATGTCAATCAGAAAGAATTTCCGCCGCAACTTGTGAATCCGGTGTCGATGAGCATTCTCACCGGCAAGGAATATGACATCAGAAGCGAGCTGGTCAAACTTTGCGGCTGCGTGCGTACAAGACTCCGCGATTTTGACAAGAAGGATGAATATGCAGACAGGCTCTATCGTCTCGGAACGTTCGATGAATATGTCATCTGCGCTACCGGAGAGTCTCTACATGCCAGAATCATAGGTGTCTCCGACCGGGGAATGCTTTGTCTGGAGACGAAAAAAGGCAAACGTATGGAGTTTGCTTTCAAGGAAATAAGTTATGTCATCTAACGAAGTTCGGCAATAGCTTTTGCCGGGTCCTGAGCCTTGAAGACCGAACTTCCGGCCACAAGCATCGTCGCTCCGGCCTCCGTCAGAAGCCCGGCGTTGGCGGCTGACACGCCACCATCCACTTCAATGTCCCTGACGACTCCCCTTCTGTCCATCTCGGCCCGGAGGGCTTTGATCCTGCCGATTGAATCCTCTATGAATTTCTGACCTCCGAATCCGGCGAAGACCGACATGATCAGGAAGAAATCCACGTCCTCGATGTAGGGGAAAAGCCTTTCGACCGGCACGTCCGGATTGACCGCAAGTCCGGCCCTGGCCCCACAAGACTTGATCTGCGCGATGATCTCCTTGGGATTCCTGCCTGCCTGATCCGCAGCTTCAAGGTGAAAACTGATCAGTCCGGCTCCGCATCTCGCGAACCTTTCGATGTACTTGTCCGGGTTGACGATCATCAGATGCACGTCCATCGGCACGGTAACCACCTTTGCGATCGCCTCCATCACCGGGAATCCGAATGAGATGTTGGGGACAAGGCTGCCGTCCATCACGTCAATGTGGATCAGGTCGGCGTTACCGTTGACCATCCTTATGTCCGGCTCCAGATTGAGGAAATTTCCGGAAAGTATCGAAGGAGCTATCTTTACCATACTACTTGAAATCAGTCACAACGTCAACAAGGTGTTTCGTGAATTTGTCCAGCGATGCCAGTTCAAGCCTTTCTCCCGGGGCGTGAACGCCGCGTAGGGTCGGACCGAACGAAATCATGTCCAGATCCCCGAACTTCTCCCCGAAGAGTCCGCATTCAAGTCCGGCATGGATGGCCTTGACCTCAGGCTCGCATCCGAACAGTTTCCTGTACGAATCAACGCACACCCGGAGAATATGGGAGTCAAGATTCGGCTTCCAACCCGGATATTCACCAAAGTGTGTCACATCGGCTCCGGCGAGCAGGAAATTCGCCTCCACCTTGGCGGCCATCATCTTTCTTGCGGAACCGGTAGAGCTTCTCTGGCTGGTGACGACCTCTATCCTCCCCCGTCCGCTCATGCTTACGGACGCCAGGTTGGTCGATGTCTCCACGAGTCCGGGGATGTCCTGGCTCATGGTCTCCACTCCGTGCGGGCATGCGAACAAAGACATTATGAACCTTTCCGTCACCCCGCTGGAGACAGGTTTTTCCGTGCATCGGTAGGCCCCGCCATTGAAAGTCACGCCGGGATCCGTCCTGAGATATTCATTCCCCAAGTCCTCGCCGAAGGCTTTGAACCTTGAGATCGTGGCCTCAACGTCCGGGACCGTGACTATGGCCTCGCACTCCCTCGCAATCGCGTTCGGCTTGTTGCCTCCCCTGAACATGATAAGCTGAAGCCCGTGCGCCATTTCGGAGTACAGGAACCTTGCCATCTGCTGGATGGTGTTCATGCGTCCTTTATTGATGTCGTCGCCGCTGTGTCCGCCTATGGCTCCGCCGATCTCAAGCCTCACAGGCCTGTAGCCCTCCTTGAGGTCTTCCGGAACATAGTTGAACACAGCTGTCGTGTCCAGGCCGCCGGCGCAGCCGATGAACATCTGGCCCTCGTCCTCGGAATCCAGGTTGATGAGCGTCCTGCCCGTGAAGAATCCCGGCTCCATGCTGAACGCACCGTCCATTCCGGTCTCCTCCGAGGTCGTGAACACGCACTCAAGCCTTCCCGTCGGAAGGTCGCTGTCGAGAAGGGCCAGCATAGCGGCCATCCCGATGCCGTCGTCGGCGCCCAAAGTCGTGTCCTTGGCTATCATCCATCCGTCCTCGATGACATATTCTATGGGATCCGTGAGGAAGTCGTGCCGTACGCCGTTCCTTTTCTCGCAGACCATGTCCTGATGGCCCTGAAGAACCAGCGTAGGGACATTTTCCTTGCCTTTGCAGGCCTCCTTTATTATGCAGACGTTGTTTGCCTTGCCGGTCCTGCATTCAAGATTCCTTTCTTTGGCAAAGCGCTGAAGAAAGGCAACCATAGGCTCTTCATGTCCGGATTCCCTCGGAATCCGTGTGATCTCCTTGAAGATCGAAAGTATTTTTTCTGAATTCATCTGGCATCTGAATTATCCGGTCACGGGCACCAGCATCTTCTCAATGTCGGTCACGTACTGTCTGAACAGTTTGTCAGTTGTCATCAGATCCGACACTGTCGAGCAGGCGTGAAGCACCGTGGCGTGATCCTTTCCTCCAAGTTCCATACCGATCGTGGACAGAGAGCAGCCTTCTATGTGGTTGCGGCTCATGAACATCGCGATCTGCCTCGCCTGGACGATCTGCCTTTTCCTCGATTTGGAGACGAGAGTCTCGCGGGTGATGTTGAAATACTCGCAGACCACCTCCTGCACCTTGTCTATCGTGACCTCGTTCCGTTCCTCCCCGACTATGTTGCCGGTGACTTGTTCGGCGAGTTCCTCGGTGACCTCCTCGTGGCAGAGTGTGGCATTGGCTATCAAAGAGATGAGCGCACCCTCAAGTTCCCTGAAACTGGAGCGGATCCTGTTTGCCAGCAACTCCAGTACATTGTCGCTGACGCAGACCCCCTCGCGCGAGCACCTTGCCTTCAGCATGGCGAGCCTCGTGTCGTGGTCCGGTCTCGACAATTCGATGGACAGTCCCCACTTGAAACGAGAGAGAAGCCTTTCCTCGAAGTTCATCAGGTCAGCAGGAGCGCGGTCCGACGTGAACACCAGCTGCTTTCCCGACTGGTGAAGGTGATTGAATATGTTGAAGAACGCATTCTGGGAAGCCGGACCGATAAGCTCCTGGATGTCATCCATGATGAGGACATCGATCCTCATGTAGAAGGCCATGAAGTCGGTCAGCTTGTTCTGAACGTTCACCGCGTTTACGTACTGGGTCCTGAATTCGTTGCCGGTGACATAAAGGACAACCAGGTCAGGATAGGCGTCGTGGATGGCGATTCCTATCGCCTGGGCGAGATGGGTCTTGCCCAATCCCGGACCTCCGAAGATGAACAGAGGGTTGAACGGGGTCTTTCCGGGCATGTCGGAGATGCTTATCCCGGCGTTGTAGCCCATCTTGTTGCACTCCCCTTTCACCAGATTGTCAAAACAATAGACAGGGTTGAGCCTTGGATTGATCTTGAGTTTCTGGATTCCGGGAAAGACAAATGGATTTGGATTGCCTGACGGCTGGAATGTGTTGATGGTCACCGGTTTGTTTTCAGGCACATTCCCATGCGCCGCCGTGAAGACCATCGCGCGTTCCTTCTGTACGGGATGGATCTGGTAGAGCAGCCTGGCATCCTGGCCGATGACTCTCCTCAGGGTCATCTTGATGATCGGCAGAAAGGCATCCTCCAGATAGCTTCTGAAGAAGTCGGTCGGCACCTCCACCGTAAGGGTCGATCCTTCAAGAGAAACCGGAACTATGGTTCTGAACCAGACCTCGAACTGCTTCGGCTCGACGTTCTGCTCGAATATCCGCAGACAGTCGTTCCAGACAGAGATATGTCTTTCCAGTTCAGCCATTCCTTTTCAGATTAATAATTAAATTGTGCCAGAGAATCTGCCCCCCCCTCATTTCTTCGTTGTGCAAAGTTGGGGGAAAATTAATTCATAAAAAAATTTTTTTTGTATTGTTTTTGTTTTTTATTTTCCTTATATAACTGAATGTCCAAGGAGAATTGATTCTATGCAATGCTCTGGGAATTAATGCTTTGCCTTATGGAAAATTTTCTAACTATCCTAAAATCAAACAGGTTATAGTTTGGAATTATTCAAAATACCCCAAGGGGTTGATCCAAGCCTATAAATAATAGGAAAACAGCCCTTCAGCGCACCCTTTCAGCGATGCCGTTCTCCACTTTGACAATGAATGAATCCTTGAAATCCTTCCGGATCCGGACATTGTTCTCCCTCGCGGTCTCCAGATTGTCCGAGAATCCTATTATATACTTGAAAAGACGGCCCGCCTGAAGCCTCATCACATCATGGCCTTTGAAGAACGGATCATTCCCGGACATTGATTTTGACGAGACGAGAACCTGTGTCCCATATATGACCGTATCTTTTTCGCTTCCAATTGTTCCGGTCTTTTCATCTGTATCGTTTGTCTGGACGTCTGACACCTTTGTCTCTTCCGGTCCGGCTTCGTTTGTCCGGGGCGTTTCCGCTTTCGGGGTGACGTTGACGGCATCCGAGCCGTCATATTCCTTCTTATATTTCCTGAAAGCGTCGTAGATGTCAGACGCTATCCGTTCTCTTCCCTTTTCCGTTATCAGAACCTCACGGTCTGCCGAGTTCGACATGAAGCCGCATTCTATCAGCACGGCCGGCATGGCGGTTCTCCACAGTACGTAAAAAGGGTCCTGGGATATTCCTCTGCTGTGTTGGAACGCCCCTCCTTTCATCTCTTTGTCAACCAGCTGGGCGAACTTGAAGCTTTGCTCCAGGTAGGCGTTCTGCATCAGGTTCATGAATATGTAGGATTCCGGATCCGCCGGATCAAACCCTTCGTAGCGCGTGGTGTAGTCATCCTCAAGCCTGATCACGGAGTTCTCCCTGCGCACCACATCCATGTTGCCGGCATAGAGGTCCTTGTTCTTGCTTGTGTACTGCCCGAGAATGTGGACTGAATAGCCGTTGGGTCCGTTCCTCTTGCCGTCCACTGAATTTATGTGGATCGAGATGAAGAGGTTGGCGTTGCTGCGGTTGGCTATGTCCGCCCTTCCCTGCAGCGTCACGAACGTGTCATTGTCCCTTGTCTGGATGACCTTTACGTCGGGGTAGCCGCGGCGGATCTTCTCGTTCAGTCTCCCCGCGATGTCGAGGACGATTGTCTTTTCCAGAGTTTTTCCGCTCGGGCTGATGCATCCGGCATCCTTGCCTCCGTGGCCGGGGTCGATGACGACGGTTGACAGTCTGATGGCGGCTGACGGGTTCTGGGCCGAGACCCGGACTCCGGTCACAGCAAGCGATAAAGCCATTATCACGGCAAGATAATTGCGATGTAAATCCAAAAATGTAGTATATTTGTCTTTTGCAAATTTATAAAATAATTGCAATTCAAGAAGCATACATCTAATATTATCCTCATCGCGGCGCTTGCGGCGTTGACGGGGCTGACAATGTTCGGACAGGATTTGAGGAGAAACAGGAACCTTGGGAAGGCTGCTGAGACCGCGTCTTTGCCGGACAGCGTCAAGTCAGCCGTTACTGATTCCATACTCCGTAAAAATGATTCCGTGCCGCCGCATAAGGATTCCATTTCCGTAAGGCGTGACTCAATCAGCGTGGCGGATTCGATGTCCCGGGCGGACTCTCTGTTCCTGCTGGACAAAAGTTCGCTTTCCAGGCCCGCGTTCTCGGGGGCCAAGGATTCCATCCGGCAGGATTTCTCGAACGGGCAGCGCAAGATGTACTACTGGGGGGATGTGGAGGTCTCCTACGACAACATCAAGCTCAAGGCGGACTACATGGAATACGACATGTCCACGGGAACGGTCTATGCCAAGGGAACATACGACAGCCTTGCGCGGGAGTGGAAGGGTCAGCCCGAGATGACGCAGGGAAACCAGACTTTCAGCATGGAGGAAGTCCGGTACAATTTCAACACCCGAAAGGCCAGGATCACGAACATGATCACGAAGGAGGATGACGGCATTCTTCATGGCAAGAACATCAAGATGATGCCGGACAAGTCCATCAACATAACCAAGGGAAAGTACACGGTCTGTGATCTGGAGCATCCACACTATTACCTTAAGCTCTCTTCCGCCAAGGTTGTGACCAAGCCGTCCCAGAAGACGGTTTTCGGACCGGCCCACCTTGTCGTCGAGGATGTGGATCTGCCGATCGGCATCCCATTCGGTTTCATTCCAAAGCGCCCGGACAGGGCCACGGGACTTCTGATGCCTTCTTTCGGAGAGGAGAACGCCCGCGGTTTCTACCTGAGGGACGCCGGAATGTACTTTGTGCTGGGAGACTATTTCGACATGTCGCTGACAGGCGATTACTACACTCTCGGTTCATGGGCGGCCAACCTGAACTCGCGGTACATGGTCAAGTACAAGTTCAGCGGCAACATCGCCATCAACTATTCCGTCGACCAGACAGGCGAGAAAGGCAGCACGGATTTCTTCCAGAGCAAGAACTTCGGCGTAAGATGGTCGCATTCACAGGATTCCAAGGCACATCCCGGGACCTCGTTCTCGGCTTCAGTCAACTTTTCAAGCCCTTCCAACAGCCGATACAACTCGCACTCGGTGTCGGAGGCCCTCCAGAACCAGATCTCGTCCTCCATCTCATACTCCAAGAACTGGAACGGGAAGTTCAACCTGTCGGTCAACGCGCTGCACAGCCAGAACTCAAGGGACAGCTCATATTCATTCACCCTTCCTAACGTCACGTTCTCAGTTTCGACGTTCTATCCCTTCAAGATAAAGAACAGGGTCGGGAAGGAGCGTTTCTACGAGAAGTTCGCGCTGGGCTACAACACTTCGCTCCAGAACAAGATCAACTTCAAGGCCTCGGAGTTCGGAGAGCCGGGCTTCATGGACAAGTTCCAGAACGGCATGACGCACAATTTCTCCATCAAACTGCCGGATTTCACGCTTCTCAAGTACCTGAACGTAGCCCCTAACGTCAGCTACGGCATGAACTGGTTCTTCCGCAAGAGCGAGGCGTACTTCGATCCGGAGACCAACAGCGTCCAGACAGAGATGGGCAGACAGTTCGGCACGTTCGGGGCGACGCACAACTATTCCGGCTCCGTGTCGATGAGCACCCGTCTCTACGGAATGTTCAATTTCGGCAAGTATCATAAGATTCAGGCGCTCAGGCATGTGATCTCCCCGAGCCTCAGCATGAGTTTCAGTCCGGAGAAAGGCAAGGCTTTCAACGGCTGGAGGACACTGAACTACATCGACACGCTCGGCGTCCAGCGGTCCTATGACTACAACATCTATCAGGGGCAGATCAACTCGGCTCCTGGCAAGGGACGTTCCGCGACCATGAGCCTTTCCATCGGAAACAATCTGGAAGCCAAGGTCCGCGACATGAAGGACACCACCGGCACAGGCTCCAAGAAAGTCAAGATCCTGGATCAGCTCAACCTCTCCACCGGCTATAATTTCCTTGCCGACTCCCTGAAGATGAACAATGTCGGGGTCACGATGTCCACTTCCGTCTTCGGAAAGCTTGGAATAAACGGCAACATGAACTTCGACCCTTACGCCATCAATGAAAGGGGGCAGAGAGTCAACAAGTACAATATCACGGAGAACGGAGTGCCGCTCAGGCTTACCAACGTGAGCGGTTCCGTGTCATATTCATTGTCCGGCAAGGGCACCGTCAAGGGCGATGACGGCTCGAAATCATCGGGCGGTGACAGCTCGGGCAGCAGCGCCGCGGACTATTACAGGCGGATATATTACCATCCTGTGACCGGTGAATATATTCCCGGAGGATGGCTTTACTACACAAATCCGAACGTGCCGTGGAGCATGAACTTCAACTACAACTTCTCGATGAACCGTTCTTACACCTTCGCTAACAATCAGTTGAGCAGAAAAGACAATTTCACCCAGACCCTCGGGGTTCAGGGCAATGTCCAACTGACTCCGAAGATGTCTGTCCAGGCGCAGTCCGGTTGGGATTTCACGGCGATGAAAATGACCACCACGCAGTTCTCGTTCAGGTATGACCTGCACTGCTTCAACATCTCCGTGTCGTGGGTCCCGTCAGGTATGTACCAATCCTATTCATTCCTTATTTCCGCGAATGCGGCGGCTCTGGCGGACTTGCTGCGGTTCAAGAAAAGTACGAGTTACTGGGACAAATAGTTTGGATTTTTACGATAATTATCCTACCTTTGCATGCTGATTTGTTCGGCAATAAGCCAGAAGGCTATATCCACGATAATTTTTCCGAAATCATTTCCGTTGACTGACAATCCGGAATCATTTTTTGTTTATGCCTTATAATTTATTTGAACTCACTCAGATGAGCAGAGAGCAGCTTGAAAAAGCTGCTCAGGAGCATCAGATCAAGAATTTCAAGAAGTTGACAGATGAGAACCTGTCGTTCGCGATATTGGACGCCCAGGCCGCCGCGGCTTCTCTCCAACCGGTAGAAAAGCCGAAGGCGAAGCGTGGAAGACCGCGCAAGAATCCGCTTCCGGAGCATACCAAGACACAGGCCGTAAAACCTGTTGACACCGAAAAGAATGACAACAAAGTCTCCGGACGCCCGGAGGGCAAGCGTGAAAAGCCGAAAAAGACTGAGCCGAAGTCCGTTGAACCGGTTACCGTTCAGGAAGAGCAGGATGCAAAGCCGGCTCCTAAGAAAAGGGGACGCAAGCCGAAGTCCGCGATGCAGCCTCAGCAGGAGGCTGTTGTGACTGATGCTGACAATAAGCCGAAGGAAGAAGTCGTGGAGGTCGCCCCGATGCCGGATTCAGTGTCGGCGAAGGAAAATGTCCGGCAGTCGCAGTCCGAGTCCGTCAACGGCAAAGAGTTCATACATCAGCTTTTTGACGATCTGAAGGATGATCCGGCGGTTCAGGCTGACATGGGCCGCAGAAAACAGAAAAACAAGTTCCAGGGACAGAACGGACAGAATGCCGGTCAGCAGAAGCAGCAGAATTTACAGAACCAGAGGTCAAAGGCTCCTGAGATTGAGTTTGACGGCACGGTGGAGGCCACGGGTGTCCTTGAGATCATGCCTGACGGTTACGGTTTCCTCCGCTCGTCGGACTACAATTATCTCAACTCTCCTGATGACATCTATGTCAGCCAGAGCCAGATAAAGAACAACGCACTCAAGTCGGGCGACACTGTCACCGGCGAGATACGTCCTCCCAAGGAAGGCGACAAGTACTTCCCTCTCGTCAAGATCAACTACATCAACGGACGCACTCCGGACTACATCCGCGACAGGATTCCGTTTGATTTCCTTACTCCTTTGTTCCCGGAGGAGAAGTTCAATCTTCTCGGACACGGCCATCAGAGCGACCCGTCATGCCGCATTGTGGACATGTTCACCCCTATCGGAAAAGGACAGCGCGGACTCATCGTCTCCCAGCCGAAGACCGGTAAGACAATGCTCCTGAAGTCCATCGCCAACGCGATTGCGGACAACCATCCGGAGGTCTATGAGATTGTGCTTCTGATTGACGAGCGCCCTGAAGAGGTGACCGACATGAGCCGCAGCGTGAAGGCCGAGGTCGTGGCCTCCACTTTCGACGAGCCGGCCGAGAGGCATGTGAAGGTCGCGAACATGGTTCTGGAGAAGGCCCGCAGACTTGTCGAGTGCGGTCACGATGTAGTGATCCTGCTTGACTCCATCACCCGTCTTGCCCGCGCCTACAACACGGTCCAGCCGGCTTCCGGCAAGGTTCTGACCGGCGGTGTGGATGCCAATGCGCTTCAGAAGCCCAAGAGGTTCTTCGGGGCGGCGCGCAACATCGAGGGCGGAGGCTCGCTCACGATCCTCGCCACGGCGCTGACCGAGACCGGCTCCAAGATGGACGATGTGATCTTCGAGGAGTTCAAGGGTACCGGCAACATGGAGCTTCAGCTTGACAGGACCCTCGCCAACAGGCGTATCTTCCCTGCCGTCAACGTGGTTCTCTCCAGCACCCGCCGCGATGACCTTCTGTACAGCCGTGAGGCTGCCAACAGGATCTGGATCCTCCGCAAGCTTCTCGCGGACATGAATCCTACCGAGGCGATGAACTTCATGCTCCAGCTGATGGACGAGTACAAGACCAACGACATGCTGCTTGACAACATGAACAAGGTCACTCCCCGCGACGCCAAGTACTACGACACGTTCTAATTGATTCAGGAATATATGAATAAAGGCGATTGAATATTTCTTCAGTCGCCTTTTTTAGTAGTTTTTATATCGGTTTTGGAATCAATACTGATCCCAGGACTTGATCTGGATGTCGCCAATGCCGGTGGAGCAGAAAGCCCGGATGAAGGCGGTGGCGAGACGGGCGTTGGTGAAGAGGGTGACATTGAAGTCTATGGCCGCCCTGCGGATCTGGTAGCCGTTCGAGAGCTCCAGGGCGGAGAAATTCTTCGGGATGTTGATCACCATGTCAACCTCCTTGTTCTGAATCATCTCCAGAGCCGGCTTGAACCTCCCCTTGAAGTTGGGATTGTCACATTCGCTTGGCCATAGCACCTTGGTGGCAGGCACGCTGTTCTCGACGAGGTACTTGTAGGTGCCTCCGGTGGCGTAAAGCTCGTAGCCTTTCTCCACGAGAAGACGGCAGGCCATCAGCATGTCCGCCTTCTGGAGCGGATCCCCGGTCGAAAGCAGTATTCTCTTTTCAGGAATCCTCTGCCCTACCGAAAGCACGGACTTGAGCAGAGCCTCGTTAAGGTCGTCGCCCAGACAGCCGACCTCTCCGGTCGAGGACATGTCCACACCGAGCATCGGATCGGCCTCCTCAAGTCTCGCGAACGAGAACTGCGAGGACTTCACACCGACATAGTCCAGATCGAAGGCGCTCTTCTGAGGAGCTGCCGGATGAAGCCCGAGCATGACCTTGGTCGCAAGCTCTATGAAATCAATCTTGAGCACCTTGGACACGAACGGGAAGCTTCTGGAGGCCCGCAGGTTGCACTCGATCACCTTGATGGCGTTCTCCTTCGCGAGAAACTGGATGTTGAACGGTCCGGAGATGCTCAGCGCGCCGGCGATCGCCCTGGCGATCTTCTTGATCCTGCGCACGGTCTCCACGTAGAGTTTCTGCGGCGGGAACTGGATGGTGGCGTCGCCGGAATGTACGCCGGCATATTCAATGTGCTCCGAGATCGCGTAGGCGAGGATTTCGCCGTTGTCGGCGACGGCGTCGAATTCTATCTCCTTGCTCCGCATGTAGAATTTGCTGATCACGACAGGATGCTCCTGGGAGACTTCCGCCGCAAGACTGAGGAAATGCCTAAGCTTCTCCTCGTCGTGGCAGACGTTCATCGCGGCTCCGGAAAGCACGTAGGACGGCCTCACAAGAACCGGGAAACCGACTTTCCTGATGAAGTTGTCCACCTCGTCAACCGTCGTAAGCTCACTCCATTCCGGCTGGTCAACCCCGAGGCTGTCAACGATGCTGGAGAACTTGTGGCGGTCCTCGGCCTTGTCGATGTCCTCCGCCGCGGTGCCGAGGATCGGAACGTCATGTCTGTGAAGTTTTAGCGCAAGGTTGTTCGGAATCTGACCTCCTACCGAGACGACGACTCCGTGCGGAGCCTCAAGGTCGATTATGTCCATCACCCTTTCGAACGTCAGCTCATCGAAATAGAGCCTGTCGCACATGTCGTAGTCTGTGGAGACGGTCTCCGGATTGTAGTTGATCAGCACTCCCCTGTAGCCCTGCTTCTGGATGGTCTGGAGGCAGGTCACCGAACACCAGTCGAACTCTACGGAGGAACCGATCCTGTAGGCCCCGGAGCCGAGGACGATCACGGACTTGCCGTCGTTCTCATACTCGATGTCGCTCTTTGTGCCGTTGTAGGTCAGGTAGAGGTAGTTGGTCATGGCCGGGAACTCGGCGGCGAGAGTGTCGATCTGCTTGACCACCGGGACGATGCCGAGGGACTTCCTGTATTCACGGACCTTGTCCATGTTGGCCGTGGAGATCCCGGTGTCTTTCCACACCGCTCTCTGGATCTGGAAATCGGAGAACCCTTCCTGCTTGGCAAGGCGGAGGAGTCCGGCAGGAACGTCCTCAAGAGTGTCGTAGGAGTTCAAGTCCCCGTAGGTCTTGACGATGTTCTCCAGCTTGCTGAGGAACCATTTGTCGATCTTGGTGAGAGCATGGATCTGATCGACCGTATAGCCGGCGCGCATTGCCTTGGAGATCACAAAGATCCGCTTGTCAGTCGGCTCACGGAGGGCCTCGTCGATGTCGGCCACATGGAACTCCTTGTTGCCCACGAATCCGTGCGCTCCCTGCCCGATCATCCTGAGGCCTTTCTGGATGGCCTCCTCGAAACTTCGGCCGATGGCCATGACCTCGCCGACGGATTTCATCGAAGATCCGATCTTGCGTGAAACACCGTGGAACTTGCTGAGGTCCCAGCGCGGAATCTTGCAGACGATGTAGTCGAGCGCCGGTTCGAAGAACGCTGGAGTGGTCTTGGTGACGGAGTTCTTCAGATCGAACAGACCGTAGCCAAGGCCGAGTTTCGCGGCGACGAACGCCAGCGGGTAGCCGGTCGCCTTCGACGCGAGGGCCGACGAACGGCTCAGGCGGGCGTTGACCTCGATGACACGGTAATCCATCGCGTCAGGGTCGTAGGCGTACTGGACGTTGCACTCTCCCACTATCCCGATGTGGCGGACAATCTTGATGGAGAGTTCGCGCAGGAAATAATAGTCATTGTTGGACAGGGTCTGGGACGGAGCCACGACGATGCTCTCCCCGGTGTGGATTCCCAGAGGGTCAAAGTTCTCCATGTTGCAGACCGTGATGCAGTTGTCATAGCGGTCACGGACGACTTCATATTCAATCTCCTTCCAGCCCTTGAGGGATTTTTCCACAAGGACCTGCGGAGAGAATGAGAATGCTTTCCCGCAGAGTTCGTCGAGCTGTTCCTCGTTGTCGCAGAAGCCGGAACCCAGACCTCCGAGAGCGTAGGCCGCGCGGACGATGAGTGGGAATCCGAGCTCATGGGCGGCTTTGCGGGCTTCCTCCATGTTGGAGGCCGGGTGGGACTTGATGGTCTTCACGCCGATCTCGTCCAGTTTCTTTATGAAGAGGTCGCGGTCCTCGGTGTCCATGATGGCCTGAACCGGGGTGCCGAGCACCTGGACCTTGTATTTTTCAAGGATCCCGTTCTCGTACAGTTCCACTCCGCAGTTAAGGGCCGTCTGTCCGCCGAAGGAAAGCAGGATGCCCTGCGGCTGCTCCCTGGCGATGACTTTCTCCACGAAAAACGGGGTGACAGGCAGGAAATAGATCTTGTCAGCCACACCTTCCGAGGTCTGCACGGTGGCGATGTTCGGGTTGATGAGGACTGTCTCGATGCCCTCCTCGCGGAGAGCCTTGAGAGCCTGGGAGCCGGAATAGTCAAACTCGCCGGCCTGGCCGATCTTTAGGGCGCCGGAGCCGAGGATCAAAACTTTCTTTATGTTTGTGTTTTTCATAAACTTTTCTTCTATCGAAAGTTACAACTTGCTGATAAACTCGTCGAACAGGAAGTTCGTGTCGGTCGGGCCGCTGGAGGCTTCCGGGTGGAACTGCACGGAGCAGAACGGCTTGGTCTTGTGCCGGATGCCCTCGTTGGTGCCGTCGTTCATGTTCACGAACCAAGGTTCCCAGTCAGTTCCGAGAGTCTTGTCGTCCACGGCGAATCCGTGGTTCTGGGACGTTATGAAACAGCGGTTCGTGCCGACCATCCGGACAGGCTGGTTGTGGCTGCGGTGGCCGTACTTCAATTTGTAGGTGTTGGCTCCGCCGGCCCTGGCGAGCAGCTGGTTGCCCATGCATATTCCGAAAACAGGTTTGTCGCCTTCCATCGCCTTGCGGAGGTTGGCGACCGTGACGTTGCAGAACTGCGGGTTTCCCGGACCGTTCGAGATGAAGAGTCCGTCGTAGTCCAGTTTGTTGAAATCGTAGTCCCACGGCACTCTGACGACTTTCACTCCCCTGTCCATGAAGCACCTGAGGATGTTGTGCTTGACACCGCAGTCCACCATCACGACCGTCTTGGAGCCGTTGCCATATTCAATGACATCCTTGCAGCTGACAAGGGCGATCTGGTTGACAAGGTTCGGGTCGTCGATCGGAAAATCCTTCCCGGCACCGTCCGGGACGATCATTCCGAGCATCGATCCATTCTCGCGGAGGAGCTGCGTCACGGCTCGGGTGTCGATTCCGAAAATCCCCGGAATCTTCTGTTCCTTAAGCCATTCGTCCAGACTCTTGACCGCGTCCCAGTGGCTGTAGTCGAACGAGTAGTCGCTGATGACCACTCCCCTTACCCAGATCCTTTCCGACTCGAAATTCATGGAGATTCCACGTTCGTCCGCTCCTTCCTGCGGGACTCCGTAATTGCCTATCAACGGGTAGGTAACGCAGAGGATCTGACCCGAGTAGGACGGGTCGGTCAGGCTTTCCGGATAGCCTACCATCGCTGTCGAGAAGACGACTTCGCCGTCAGAGGGTCCGTCGTAGCCGAAGGAGAATCCGCGGAATTCCGCACCGTTCTCAAACTTAAGTGTCGCGCCTTTTCTTGAGTTCATCTTGTAACTTTATTCAAAAAAAACGACCATCTCAAACAATGATGAAATGGTCGGTGAAAGTCAATGGAAGAACATTCCCTCCGTGCACCCTTGGGACGCACTGCCGCTTAAAGGTATTGCAATTGCATCAAGCATTCGGAAAGTCCGTTTCTTTTGCAAAGTTAAGCAAAAAACCGGAATTACGAACCTATTTGTCCATGAATATATATTCGTTTCCTTCGCTTTGAGATGATGCGGAAGGCCGCGATCGACAGGAAAGTCAGAACCTCCGTGGCCGGCAGGGAGAGCCATATCCCGTTCACACCGGCGAACAGCGGGATAATCATAAAACACGGAACAAGGAAAAGAACACCTCTCGAAAGTGAGAATATGGTCGCCGGAAGCGCGCGCTCCACACTCTGGAAGTAACCGATGGCCGCGACATTCACTATCGCCAGTGTGTAGCCGATCGCCATAAGAGGCACACCGTGTGCAGCTATTGAATATGCCGGGACATCCTTGCTGAGGAACATGGCTGCCACGTAATGGATTCCGGACGCGAGAGTGAGAGAGACAACGATTCCGAGTCCCAATGCGGTGAGCAGCGAGACCTTGCGCGCCTCATGTACACGGCTGCGGTTGCCTGCCCCGTGGTTGAAACTGATGATCGGCTGCGCTGACTGTGAAATTGCGTTGCCGGTCATGAAGATAAAAGGCATGATGTAGCAGGCGATCGAGAAGGCGGCCACGCCGTCTTCCCCTAAATGCCTCATAAATACATAGTTGCCCACAAACATCAGCATTGAGATGCTGACCTCGCCAAGGAAAGCGGAGAGACCGAGACGGAATTGGTACCAAAGGTTGCGCAGGGACAGGAAGAGGCTTTTCCATGACATTTTCAGAGGATAGAGTCTCATGGTCTTGGACATGAACAATATGTAGAACAGCACCATAAGCCCTCCTGTCCAGCTGCCGATGGCCGTGGCGATGGCGACACCTTCAAGCCCTTTGTCAAAGACGAACAGAAACACATAGTCCAGCACGACATTGACGATGGACGGAATCGCTGCCGCGGCGGAAGCGTAGTTCGGCGAGCCGTCCAGCCGGATGATCAGCAGACCCACCGACTGCAGGAACAATGCGCTGAATGCGTAGGCCAGCCATTTCTGGTAGTCAAGGACATAGGGCAGGAGCCTGTCCGAGGAGCCGAGGAACCGGGCGGTTCCTGTGCTGTGGGTCGTGACCAGAACCGTCAGCCCCAATGTTACCAGCACTCCGAAAATCAGGGTCTGCGTCATGTTGATGCGCGCGGCCTTTTCGTTGTTTTGCGAAAGGTGGACGGAGGCCACGACCGAGCACCCTATGCCGAACATCTGCCCCAATCCGGTTACCATCATCCAGAACGGCACGAATATGTTTACCGCGGCAAGAGCGTCGCTTCCCACGCCATGCCCCACGAACACTCCGTCGATGGTCGTCATCAGGGCCATGCTGACCATACCTATCAATGTCGGAATGAAGATTTTCCTGAAAAGTACCGGAATTTTGTCGGAACCGAAGTTGATCGCGTCTCTTTTCATTTTCAATTCATTTTTTTCAAATCGGGGCGCAAAGATAGGTTGAATATTCACGGATCAAGAAATTTTTCCGGCCACATTCACCGGGTTCAGAGGCACTTTTTATCATATGTTAAGTGACGTGTAAACAATCCGCATCACTAAGAAGCTGTTTTGATTTGTTTGTTAGAAGGGTAAGAGCAAGCTCTTTCCCTGCTA
>CAVIGZ010000008.1:0-55358 GCA_963642565.1 Bacteroidaceae bacterium
TATCGTTTAGGCAAAGGTCCGCACTATTTCCCAAAAGCCAAGGCGGAGAAGTGGATGCTTACAGATGAAATGGTGCTGTCGTTTATCCTTATTTCCTTTGAAACTGTCAGATTTCTTGTTAAGGATAGTGCGAAAACACTTTCATCAATATGTCTGTTTTGGGCATCCGCGCCAAAACGTTACAAAGGTAGGAATATTTTCGGATATGGCAGCACCTTTTCTTATATTGTTTCGATGAAAAGATACTGTCCTGTTTTTGGGTGTGCTTGTGGCTATGGATTCCGGATTGGTGTGGCGTAACGGGCTTATTGTCAGAGAGTAGGATTATTCCCTTTAGTCGGTTTGCACTAAAGGGAAATGCGTACCCTGCATGTTATCAACAACTTACCAGCCACTCGTTGATGTAAAGCGGGTGGCGGGCAAGAGGTTGTCTATTAGTTACTTAACATTTTCTCTTTAGCGGAATCTAACCAAAGAGGATGTGTTAGTATATTCATTAATAATTGATTAGAATGCACCGCTGCCGTTAAAGAGAAGGAGTGGCTGATCAAAATCGGGAGCGGCATCGTCATCGCCCACGCCGAACGGTCATATTCATTGAGGATTTGAGGCTTTCGGGGACAGGGTTGACCGCGCCGCTTTGGGTGCAGACGAAGGCGGCGACATCCACGGCGAGCCTGTGGGCCTCGGAGATGGGTGCTCCATTCAGTCTTGCCACCACGTAAGTGGCTGTGAACGAGTCGCCGGCCCCTACTGTGTCAATGACGTTGACTTTCGGTGTCGGCAAATGCGAAAGCAGTCCTTCCGGGCCATAGATCTCGCTGCAAGACGAACCCTGAGTGAATATCACGTCCTTCAGTGAGAATCTGCGGATCAGCTCGGCGATGCATTGGGGCGCGTTGTCTTTGATTGAGAACATTCCGGCCACAACAGGCAACTCGTCCTCGTTGAGTTTCAGGACATCCGCATGCCTGAGGGACTCTTCAACGCTTTCATGGCCTCATCGCCGAGAGTGTCGTTTCCTATCGCCGATACGGGGTATGCCTCCGCGCCGAATTCCTTAGCGAAGAATGCGAAATTGACCGGGACACCTCCTAGACGTTTCCCGGACGGGAAAACATCCCAGACGGTCTCACCTATTCCGATGACTTTTTTCATTGCCTGATGTCAATGGAATGGACTACCCTTGTTCCTTTTCCTGGCGGTCAGAGCGCTTGATGGCGGGGACGCGCTCCAGTTCGGCGAGGTTCTGGCCGTGTTCGACGGCGAGGGCTGGCTTCTTGTCCGGGTCGAAATGGAAACGCTTGACGTTGTCGGAGGTGTTGTAGCCGATGATCTTCACTTTGCCGGTCAGGTTGATCTCGTCCTCAGGCTCGGGCAGAGGCTGCCTTTCGAACTTGAAGTCCTTGCCGATGAGAATCATGTTGCCGAGATCGGCCCTTGCGATCTTTCTTAAGTCGTTGACCTTGAATCCAGTGGCTATGGCTGTGATCTGAATCTTGTCCCCGATCTCGGGATCGGTCATCCAGACCAGGCCGGTCTTGAACTTCTTGACGTTGCCGGTGTATTCAGAGATCTTGTGGTTGATCTCTGAAAGGTCATCCATCGTGAGGCCCTTGTCGTTCTTGCCGCAGGTGATGTTGATCAACAGACTCTTGGCCGTCTTGAGGTCGAAGTCGTTCAGGAGAGGGGACTGGAGCGCGCCTTTGACAGCATCCTCGATCCTGTTCTTCCCTGTGCCGGTGCCGCATCCCATGAGAGCCATTCCGCTGTTGCGCATCATGGTCTTGATGTCCTCGAAGTCCACGTTGATGTAGCCCGGACGGCTGATGATCTCCGTGATGCCCTTGACGGCGGTTGAGAGTACCTCGTCCGCCTTCGGGAACGCCTCATGCACGAGATGGCTGCCGAAGAAATCGTAGAGTTTCTCGTTGTTGATGATCAGAAGGCTGTCCACGTTCTTCACCAGTTCATGGATGCCGTCGATCGCGCGGGACATGGCGTTCTCTCCCTCATTCTCGAACGGCAGGGTGACCACGCCGACGGTCAGGACTCCTTTGTCCTTGGCTATCTTGGCGATGATCGGAGCGGCTCCCGTGCCGGTGCCTCCGCCCATTCCGGCGGTGATGAACAGCATCTGGGTGTCGGACCCGAGCACAACCTTCTCGATCTGGTCGTGGGCTTCAAGCGCGGCCTTGCGGCCCTTTGCAGGATCCGTTCCGGCACCAAGCGCGTTCTCTCCGATGTGGATCTTGACAGGGACAGGACTCCCGTCAAGAGCCTGGCGGTCGGTGTTGCAGACAATGAAGCTGCAACCCTCCACTTTCTCCCTGAACATGTAGTTCACGGCGTTGCATCCGCCTCCGCCCACTCCGATCACCTTGATCATCGACTGGATAGGTGTCATCATCGGGCTGATCTCAGCCAGATCTATGTCGAAATTGTCAATCATGTCTCCCATAAACTTCTCTGTTTAAACCTCCTCGTTACTCATTTCATCGTACAGGTCTCCGACTTTCTCACCGAACTTGTCCACAATGTGCTTTGTCCATGTGAAATTGAACAGGCCGCGGTGTTCTTTCCTTTCCTTCCTCTCTTTCCGTTTCCTGTCCTCATAGTCCTTGATCTCCTCCGCGGTCGGTTCGTCGAACACCCCCGGCCTCTCATCATTATCCTGAGCGGCGGCGACTGAGGCCTCTATGGCAGGTTGTCCGATTGTGGAATAAGGATCATATTCGGTCTCAAGGACATCACCATGCGGTTCCTCCTGCCGGATGTCCGGCGTTTCCATCGTGACGGCATCTGTCCCGGCGGAGAAGGTCTCATATTCATTTCCGGCGGCCTCCGGCTCCTCTTCAGGCGTGACCTTGACACTTTTCGCATCGGCGGCTCCGGACACTCTCACCGCGACGCCGTTGATGCAGTTGAGGGTTCTGTCGCCCTTCGCGGACAGGATCATGCCCATAGATGTCGAGGCGCTGGCCTCGCTGGCCTCGGCGCAGCCTTCGCAGGAAAAGAACCGTCTCGGCCTGCCGATCTTCACTGAATATCCCGACAGCTCCTTGATGTAGTTGGCGCAGTTCACAAGTTCCGCTCCGCCTCCCGTCACGACAACGCCGGCCCTGAGGTCTTCCTCGGAGGCGTAGCCGCTTTCCTGAATCCTGAACAGGAGGGCTTCGACGATCTCCTTCATCCTCGCCGTGATGATCTCGGAGATGTACTTGACCGAAACCTGGGCGGTGGCGTTCCCGTCCTCATCCACGATCTGGATTGACTTCTCGCCAAGCGAGGACAACTTGTTCGGCATGCACGCCCCGTAGGCCTTTTTGATGTTCTCGGCCAGTTCGAAGGAAAAATTGCATTCCGACTTTATGTCATTCGTCACGCTGTTCCCACCGAACGGAATGGCGGCATAGAACCGCATGATCTTGTCTTTGAATATGGTGACGGAACTTACTCCGGCTCCGATGTCGATCAGCGCTACACCGTTCTCCATCTGCTCGGACTTCAGCACGGCGCGGGCGGTGATGCCCGGGGTGAAATATTTCTTGGCGATGGCGATTCCCAGATCGTTGAAGACACTGTCGATGTTCGATGAGTATCTCCTGTTTCCGATAAACACCTTGAAGTTGCCCTCAAGTGTCTCGGCGGTCATGCCTACGATGTCGTTTTCCGGCTCGTTGATGCAGTCCTCCGTCGAGAATGACTGGGCTACGGCTCCGTAGATGACTTCCTTGGTCGAATCCTCCAACGGGTAGGACTCCAATGCCATGGATTTCAGAGCTCTTATCTCGCTTTCCTGGATCAGATTGTCCGGTTCCGGCCTGGTCATGCTGGCCGAGGCCGTCTCCTGACGGACGTACCAGCGCGGCAGACCGACAATCACCTGCTGGATCTTGATCCGGAGAGCCTGCTGAGCCTCGCTTATGGCGGCCCTCAGTTCGGACTTGACCTTGCCCGGAATCAGGACATAGCTGTAGCGTATGCCAAGCGACGGTGACTCTCGGTAGTAGATCACCTCAACATTCTGATCCTGGACCCTGGCCACGCACACGGCCAGCTTTGACGTTCCCAAATCAACGGATGCTATGTATCTCTCTTCCATATTCACAATCTTATTTTCTACAGACAATCTGCCCGTTGTACTTAACATTCACTGTCGAATAGAATCCCGCGCCTTTTTCCGGCAGGATGGCGGAGTAGTAGCGGCCGATCCTGTCGAACTTGCTTTCAAAACCGGACGGATGGCCGAAGAGGAACCTTTCTTTTCCCTGACGCGGAATCATGACCAGATCCCCGTTGTCCCTGACAGTGATCTGACAGATGTTTTCCTCCCAGATTACGGAGTCCTTCATGTAATTCACCAGGCTGATCGCCTCGCACAGCCATCTTCGCTCCGCCTCTGTCTTCGGCTCGCCTTTGTACCCTCTCTCCACATTCAGCGGCACCGCCCCGTCAATGATCGGAACCCTGGATGTGTAGTTCTTCTGGAGAGGGAACAGGAATCCTTTCCCGTCGGCGTAATAGCCGTTGTTGTCCTTCTGGAACCTGACAACCGGCTCCCTCTGCCGGATCCTCACGTTGAGGTAGCCGTCAGGAGTCGTGTAGGCCTCGGCCTTGAGGATCGCGCTTTTGCCGTCCAGGATGGTCTCCACTTTCAGCAGATCCACGCTGTCGAGCCTCTGCCCGATGTAGGCTCCGTAATCCTTGTTCAGATAGCCTTCCACGTCCTTGGCGGTCACGAAATTGAAGTCGTCCGTGAACTCCACCTTGACACCCGCGCACGTGAGCTGCCCGACCCGCCTGTCATTCATCCTGAAGATGACGAGACAGACAAAGGCGGTCAGACAGAATGCTGCGGCCATGAGGGTTATCCTGAGACCTTTTTTCATTTCCTGAGCCTTTTTTCAAGAAGTTCCGTGATCGGTCCGATGAACCTGTCGATGTTGCCGGCTCCGAATGTAGCCAGCACGTCAAGAGGCTCATTCTCAAGGTAATACAAGAGTTCCTCTTTCTTAAGCAGCACCTTTTCCGGGGAGGTAACCTTGTCGAGGATGATCCCGGAAGTGACTCCGGGGATAGGTTCTTCCCTGGCCGGATAGATGTCCAGCAGAATCAGTTTGTCCACCTTGCTCAGAGCGGCGGCGAAATCATCGGCGAAATCCCTCGTTCTGGTGAAAAGATGTGGCTGGAACACTGCGGTGAGCCTTCTTCCCGGGAATATCCCCCTCAGCGAAGAGATTGCCGACGCCAGTTCCTTCGGATGGTGGGCATAGTCGTCGATGTAGGACAGGTGCGGGGTGTTCAGATGCACGTCCAACCGGCGCCTGACTCCTGAATATGTTCCTATCGCCTTCCGGACAGCCGCCGGGGACACGCCGTGGTTGAGGCAGACCGCCGCCGCGGCCACGCTGTTCTCCACGTTGACCCAGCCCGGAATCCCGACTCTGATCTCTTTGACCACTTCTTCGGGACAGACAAGGTCAAAGATGTAATGTCCTGTCTCGTCCGGTCTGGAATTGACCGCATGGTAGTCCGCCGAAGGATTGTCGTAGCTGTAGTGCAGAATCCTGGCCTTGGTGTCCTCGGCCGTGATGTCCAGCCCGGATTTCACGATCAGTGTGCGGCTCACCTGCGAGGCGAATGCCTTGAAGGCCTTCCGGTATTCCTCAAGCGTGCCGTAGATGTCCAGATGATCAGCGTCCATCGCGGTGATGACCGCTATCGCCGGATGCAGCTGGAGGAAGGAGCGGTCGAACTCGTCGGCCTCCGCCACCATCGTCGGCGTGTGGCTTGTCAGCAGATTCGTCCCGTAGTTTTTGGAGATTCCGCCGAGGAACGCCGAGCATCCCTTCCCGCTTTCTGTCAGGATGTGCGCCACGAGGGTGCTTGTGGTGGTCTTCCCGTGCGTTCCCGCCACGGCAAGGCAGGTCTGCCCTTCAGCCAGCTCGCCGAGAATGCGCGATCTCTTGACCAGCGTGTAGCCATGCTCCCTGACGTACACCAGTTCATTCAAGTCTGACGGGACGGCAGGCGTGTAGATGACCAATGTCGAGGCCACATCCTTCGGAATGCAGTCCGGGTCATCGTTGTAATGGACATCAATCCCTTCTTTCTCAAGGGCGTGTGTCAGGTCGGAAGGAGTCCTGTCGTAGCCTGCGACCGGATAGCCCTTGAACTTGTAGTACCTTGCGATGGCGCTCATCCCGATGCCGCCGATGCCTATGAAATAAATCTTTGAATATTTTGACATTTCTAACCTTTGATCAATTTGTAAACCTCTTCCGCGATTTTCCCCGCCGCGTCAGGCAGGGCCATCTTTCCGGCATTCTCCTCAAGCGCGGCTATCCTTGCCGGATCTTTCAACAGCTCAAGAGCCGTCGGGATCATCTTCTCCATCGCATCCGAATCATTGACGATCACAGCCGCGTCCTTCCTGACCAAAGCCATCGCGTTATGGGTCTGATGATCCTCCGCCACATTAGGGGATGGAATGAATATCACAGCTTTCCTGGCGGCACAGAGTTCGGACACCGAACTGGCTCCGGAACGCGAGATCACCACGTCGGCCGCAGCGTAGGCAAGATCCATCCTGCCTATGAAGTCAGAGTAATGAATGTTCCTGACCACATCCCGGCTCTGGTCAGCCATAAACCGGTCGATTTCCGGCTTGTAGCGCTTACCGCACTGCCACAGTATGTCAACCCCATCCATTTCCGGACATCCGTCCGAGATCCATTTCCGCATGCATTGGTTGAACCGCGCGCTCCCGAGGCTTCCTCCCACAATGAAGATGTGTTTTCTGGACGGGTCGAGACCATATTCCCTGATCCCATCCTCCCTCATTCCGGGGGTGGCCGGGACGATGACGCTTCTGATCGGATTGCCCGTCATGACAATCCTGTCCGCCGGGAAGAACCTCTCCATCCCCTCGTAGGCGACGCAGATGGACTGCACCCGGTTCCCGAGTTTCTTGTTGGTCAATCCGGCGAATCCGTTCTGTTCCTGGATCAATGACGGGATGTGCATTCCGGTGGCGGCCCAAAGCAGTGGAGCGCTCGCATAGCCTCCGACTCCGATCACGACCTGAGGCTTGAACTCCTTTATGATTCTCCTCGCCTTGAACAGGCTGGCGACGATCTTAAGCGGCACGCTGAGGTCGTTGAGGATGTTCCTGAAATTCAACTGGCGCTGCAATCCCACGATCGGCAGTCCCACGATCCTGTAGCCTGCGGCCGGAACTTTCTCCATCTCCATCTTGCCTTCCGCTCCGACGAACAGGATCTCTGTCCCAGGATTCAGTTCCTTCAGTTTGTTCGCGATCGAGACGGCCGGGAAGATGTGACCTCCTGTGCCGCCGCCGCTTATGATGACTCTCAATGCCTTGTGTTCCATCCTATTCATTGTTATGGTCGTCAATCCCGTAGTCCGGGATGTCATTCTCATGTACAGGAGCTTCATAATCCTGTCCCGTCATCCCTTCAATGTCGTCATCCGGTACGCTGAATCCGCTTTCCATCAGGTCAAGCTCGTCAAGACCGCTGCTGACATCGTCTTTTATGGCCCTGTCAACCAAAGGTTCGGCCTTGGCCGCCTCCCGTGCGATCTTCCTCTTCGCCATCTTGCTGATGGACAAAATGATGCCGAACGCCAGACTGAACATCAGGAACGAAGAGTTTCCGTGGCTGATCATCGGAAGCGTCTGTCCTGTGAGCGGTCCCATGTCGCAGTTGATTGCGATGTGCATCATGGCCTGTCCCGTGATGAGCAGCACCAGTCCGGCCACGGCGGTCTTGGCGAAATGGTTGTCACAATTCCTGACGATGATTGAACCTCTTGCCAGCAGGCTGATGTAGAGGATGATGACGAAGATCCCGCCCAGCAGGCCGTATTCCTCGACCACGAAACTGAACATGTAGTCCTCGAACATGATCGGCACGACGTACCTTTGGGTGCTTCGTCCCGGCCCCTTGCCGATCAGTCCTCCCTCGTGGATGGCGATCTTCGCGCTGATAGGCTGCTTGACCTTGTCGAGGGCTTTCTGGAATTCCACGCTGTTCTGCGGACTCTCACGTATTATCCTCAGATTGTCCTCTATGACATCTCCCGTGACCCTGTTGAGGGCGGAGTCCAGATGCGGGAACAGTTTGTTCCCTTCATCGCAGACCGCGTTCAGACCGATGCAGACCGCCAGCAATCCTATTCCTATGGCGATCGGCTTGATGAGCGCCTTGAGGTCGATCCCTCCGATGAGGATCGTGATGAACATCATGCCTCCGATGAACAGCGTGCTGGAAAGGCTTCCGATCATCATGAGCAGGCAGACGCTGAAAATCGGGAAGTAAATGTAGGCGATCTTCTTGACAAGAGGCTTTTTCCAGACAGGGTGTTTCTCGGACAGAAGATTGGCGACCAGAAAACTGTCATTGCGCAAAGCGTTCACGGCCCATGCCAGATACATGATCATCGCCACCTTCACGACTTCGAACACATGTACCTGCAATCCGAAGACGGACACGATTCTCCATGCCTGGTTGAGGTAAAGAGCCTTGACCGGCCCTTTGTCGATGTGAAGCGCCAGGATCAGAAGCAGACCTATGGAGACAGCATAGCCCAATTGTGAGAACATCCTGAAAAAGCCTATTTTCTTGACGCAACAGCAGATGACGATGACAGCCAGACCGACCAATGACAGCCCCAGCTGCTCGCTGATGATGGCCATTCTGGTGGTCTTCTGCTGGAGAGCCAGCAGGGAGGTGGATGAGAATATGGCCACGATGGAGAAGAGGATCAGCAGGATGACGATCATCCACACGACCTTGTCTCCTTCGAGGGAATCCACGAAGTTCCAGAGAGTTTTCCTTTTCTTTGTCTCTTCAGCCATATTCCTTGAACCTTTAGAGCCTTCTCACGGCTTCCTTGAATTTCTCTCCGCGGTCCTCGTAGCAGGTGAATAGATCGAAGCTGGCGCAGCACGGGCTGAGCAGCACGACATCTCCGGATTCCGCGAATCCGCTGGCTGCCTTGACGGCCTCGTCGGCGGATTTCGTGTCCACGATCATGTCTTTCCCGACAATGCCTTCGAACGCCTCGTGGAACTTGTGGTTGTCAAGCCCCATGCAGACGATGGCCTTGACTTTCTCCCTGACGAGATCCTTGAGAACTTCGTAGTCGTTGCCCTTGTCAGTGCCTCCGACAATCCAGACAACCGGACGCTTCTGGCATTCAAGCGCATACCATGCGGCATCGACATTAGTGGCCTTGGAGTCGTTGATGTAGAGCACATCCTTGACGCTGAGCACCGGCTCCAGCCTGTGTTCTATCGGCTGGAATGTGGCGAGGGCCTCGCGTATGGTCTTGTCGTCGATTCCCGATGCCTTTGCCGCAAGAGCGGCGGCCATCGAGTTGTAGATGTTGTGCTTGCCGCCGAGGGCGAGTTCCTTCAGGAATATGTCGCATTCGTCCTCGCCGTACCTCACGACGATTTTGTCATCCTTCAGGAAAGCTCCCTGGCTCACCTCCGCTTTTTGGGTGAACGGCAGACGCTTGGCCGAGAGGATGATCTTGTTCAGGTGGTCGATCGTGATCTCGTCGTCGGAGTCGAAGATGAAGCAGTCCTCCGGCCTGAGGTTCTGTGTCAGACGGAACTTGGCTTTCACGTAGTTCTCCATCCGGTAGTCGTAGCGGTCCAGATGGTCGGGGGTGATGTTGGTGATGATCGCGATGTCCGGACGGAAATCGTAGCAGTTGTCGAGCTGGAAACTGCTGATCTCCAGAACGTAGTAATCAAAGTGCTCGGTTGCCACCTGATAGGCGTAGCTCTTGCCGATGTTGCCGCCGAGACCGACGTTGAGACCGGCGTTCCTGAGCAGGTAGTGGATCAGGGTTGTCGTCGTGGTCTTGCCGTTGCTCCCTGTTATGCAGATCTTCTTCGCGGTGTCGTAGCGTCCCGCGAACTCGATCTCGGAGATGATGCGGATGCCCTGCTCCTCGATCTTTTTGACGATCGGCGCGCTGCCCGGAATCCCGGGACTCTTGATCACTTCGTCGGCGTTCAGAATGAGATCCTCCGTGTGGTGGCCTTCCTCGAAACCGATGTCCCACTTGCGGAGTTCCTCCGCGAAACTCTCGGAGATCCTGCCATAGTCGGAAAGGAAGACATCGAATCCTTTCACTTTCGCGAGGACAGCGGCTCCGACCCCGCTCTCCGCTCCTCCCAAAACTACAATCCTGCTCATATCCTTAAATTTTTATCTGATCTTCAACAATGCTAGCGTCGTGACCGCGAGGATGACCCCGATGAGCCAGAATCTGGTCACGATCTTCGCTTCCGGAATGGCGTGATCCGGCCTGCTGATCAGCGCCGGTATGCCCTCCTTCTGATAGTGGTGGTGCAGAGGGGTCATCTTGAAGATCCGTCTGCCTTCACCGTATTTCTTCTTCGTGTATTTGAAATAGCCTCTCTGCATGATGACGGAAAGGGCCTCCACCAGGAATATTCCGCAAAGGATCGGCAGCAGCAGTTCCTTCCTCATCAGAACCGCGCCCACCCCGATGATTCCTCCTATCGTGAGGCTTCCCGTGTCGCCCATGAACACCTGTGCCGGGTAGGAGTTGTACCAAAGGAATCCCATCAGCGCACCGACGAAAGCGGACATGAAGATGGCGATCTCCCCGCTGCCGGGAATGTACATTATGTTCAGATAGCCGGAATTTATCAGGTTGCCTCCCAACCAGGCCAGGATGCCAAGAACCACTCCCACGATGGCGCTTGTCCCGGCCGCCAGTCCGTCCATCCCGTCCGTCAGGTTCGTGCCGTTGGAGCAGGCCATGATCACCACCACGATCATCAGCACATAGACAGCCCATTTGCAGTACCAGCCCCACTTGCCTTTGAACGGGGAGAAGCATTTGTAGTCGAACTCGTGGTCTTTCACGAAAGGGATCGTGGTCTTGGTGCTTTTTATCACGTTCTCCATCTTCCATCCTGTGTCCTGCGCCACAAGTGTCTCCGTGTCAACGTTAAGGGAACCGCTGTCGCCCTGCTCGACAACATTGGCAACGCCGGGCATGACCGGAACCTTCTCTCTGACCACGATGTCGTCGCTGAAGCAGACGGTGAGTCCGATGACCAGTCCGAGAAATAGCTGGCAGATCAGTTTGGCCTTCGGAGGAAGTCCTTCCTTGTTGTGCCGGAAGACCTTGATGTAGTCATCGGCGAACCCGAGCGCCCCGCACCAGACGGTGGTGAGGAGCAGAAGCTGGATGTAGATGTTCCTTAGGTTGCAGAACAACAGGACAGGAACCACGATCCCGAGGATTATGATGACTCCGCCCATCGTCGGGGTGCCTTTCTTCTGCATCTGACCTTCAAGTCCAAGGTCGCGGATTGTCTCTCCGATCTGCTTGAGCTGCAGCCATCTGATTATTTTCCGTCCGGCGAAGAACGAGAGGAGCATGGCTGTGACGCTGGCCAGCATGGCCCTGAAGGACAAGTAGGTGAAAAGTCCTTGTCCGGGGATGTCGTATTGCCTGAGATATTCAAAAAGATGGTAGATCATCGTTGTCCCTCCTTATTTAGTTGCCGTCAGGCTGTTGAATATTCCGTTGACCACCTCGCGCTCGTCGAAGTGACGGTGCTCGGTTCCAATTATCTGGTAGGTCTCGTGACCTTTGCCGGCGAGCAGGATGACTCCGCCGTCCTTTGCGAACATGATGGATGTACGGATCGCCTCCTTTCTGTCGGCGATGAAGACCGCCTTTGACAGTCCGTCCCGGCTGAACCCTTTGCGGATGTCATCAAGGATGTCCTCTGTCTTCTCCGTGCGGCTGTTGTCCGAGGTCACGACAATCCTGTCGGCGTACCGCTCGGCTATCGCGGCCATCTCCGGCCTCTTTGTCTTGTCCCGGTCTCCTCCGCAGCCGAACAGGCAGATCAGTTCTTTGCCGTTGTCGATGTCTTTCAGGGTTTTGAGGACATTATCCAATGCGTCCGGAGTGTGGGCGTAGTCTATGATGACCGAAAGGTTCCTCGGCCCGTGGATGACCTCAAGCCTTCCCGGAGCGGATTCGAGTCTGCTTATTGCCACAAGAGTCTCATCCGGATCCGCTCCCAGAGCCATGGCCGCGCTGTAGATCGCGAGGATGTTGTAGGCGTTGTGCTCTCCGATGAGCCTTGTCCAGGTCTCGCGGCCGTCAATCTTCAGAAGCATGCCGTCGAAAGTCTCCTCCATGATGCGGCAGGTGTGGTCGGCGATGCTTCTGCAGGAGTATCTCACGATCCTTGCCTTGGTGTTCTGCACCATCACCTCCCCGTTCCTGTCGTCGATGTTGGTGATCGCCGTGGCTGTGGCGGGAAGGTTGTCGAAGAACAGTTTCTTGCATCGGAGGTATTCGGCGAAAGTCTTATGGTAGTCCAGATGGTCATGGGTGAGGTTCGAGAAGATCCCGACCTTGAATTCAAGACCCGCCACGCGCTCCTGCTCCACTCCGATCGAGCTGACCTCCATGAAGCAGTACTCGCAGCCGGCATCCGCCATCCTGCTCATCAGCCGGTTGATCGTGATCGGGTCGGCGGTGGTGTTCGCCGTTTCCAGACGTTTGGAACCCACGTAGTTGGCTATCGTGGAAAGCAGACCGCAATTGTAACCTTGAGACATGAACAGGCGGTAGAGCAGTGTCACCGTCGTGGTCTTCCCGTTCGTCCCGGTGATTCCGACAAGAGTGAGTTTCTTGGACGGGTTGTCAAAGAAGTCCGCCGCCATCATCGCCACCGCGTGACGCGAGTCGGCGACCTTGACGAACGTAAGCCCGTCGAGGACCCTCCTGTCATATTCGGAAACCGCCTTCGCCAAAGCAGCCTCGTCTTCATAGACGATGGCCGCCGCACCGGACGCGATGGCCTTGCCGATGTAGGCGTGTCCGTCGCTGTCATGACCTTTGACGGCAATGAATATGGCTCCGGGGGTGACTTCCCTGGAGTCGTTGCGGATGTCGGCTATCTCAAGGCTGCGTTTTCCCCGCACCTCGATGACTCCCGCGCGCCTTATGATGTTTTCCAGTCTCATTTCAAAGTGATGGTTATGGTTGAACCGTCCGCAGCCTTCCGCCCGGACTTCGGACTCTGCGACGCGACGTGTCCTGTCCCGGAATAACTGCATCTCAGTCCGCTGTTCTCAATCAGGAATATGGCATCCTTCAGCCCCAGTCCGGTGACATCGGGAACGATCCGGCTTTTTCCCTCCGACCGCGGTCCGACCTCTCTGTCAAGTTCCATCTTTGGAACCTTGCCGGCACTGGCGATCTCCGAACCCCATTCTGGATCAAGAGTATAGACCGCATCCACTATCTCCCGCATCGCCGCCGCGGGGCCCACTCCACCGTACAGACTTCCTTTGATCAGTCCGGACTTCATGCAGATGATTGCGCTGTACTTCGGATTCTCGGCAGGGAAGAAACCTACGAACGTCGCCAGATTGTGGTAGCTTCCGTCCTTCGTGACGTATGGCGATGCCATCCCGTACTCCTTGATCTCCTCTCCGGAGAGGACCTGTCTTGAGGTTCCGGTCTTTCCGGCCACTTTCAATCTGGCTCCCTTGAGCCTTGTCGCCGTTCCTTCGGAGGTCACCGCCCGCATCGCCCTCAGCATTGTGTCGGCTGTGGCCTTGGAGCAGATCGATGCGTTCAGGACACTCGGTCCCTTCTTTATTTTCACCGTTCCGTTCCTCTCTATGCTCTCGACCAGGTACGGCTTCATCATGCGTCCCTTGTTGGCGATGGCGTTGTAGAATGTCAGAATGTGCAGCGGCGTCTCCTTGATCGAGTAGCCGATGGCTGTCGAGCCGAGATCGGTGGCGCTCCATCGCTTGGAGTCCGGCGACGGCAGGGACGGCTCCTGAAGACCCTCCAGATCGAAGTCGAACGCCTGTCCGAGCTTGTACATGTACAGCTTGTCGAGGAACTTTTTCGGGTCGTCCGCATAATTCTTCACCGCAAGGTAGCGGAACACGTAGTTCGAGGAGACCTCGAATCCGCGCAGGATGGAGATCTCTCCGTTTCCGTTGATGTGCTCGTCCCGAGGGTAGCCCGGAATCACTCCGTTGTTCTTCGGGATCACGTCGTCCAGCGACTTGACGAATCCGTCCTCGATAGCTGTCATCAGCGTGGTGGCCTTGAACACCGAGCCTGGCTCCGCTCCGAATCCTATGGCCATGTTGTACACCTCGTTCAGACTGCTGTCTTTCGGATCCTTTGTCAGGTTGACCATCGAGCGTATGGCACCGGTCTTCACGTCCATCAGCACGGCACATCCCTCCGCCACCTTCGGGTTCGCGGCCATCTGTTTCCTCATGGCCCTGTCAACGATGTCCTGGAGGGTGATGTCAAGGGTCGTCCTAACGTCCATCCCGTCCTCCGGCTTGACGTAGGTGCTGTCGTAGTTCTGGATCTTCTCCCGGTTGTCGGTCGGTCTGAGCCAGATCTCGCCTTCCTTGCCGTGAAGAGCGTAGTCATATTTCCCCTCAATGCCTATGTGGTTGTTGCCGTTGGAGTTGCTGTTGTCCTTGACGTAGCCGATGGTTCTCCTCGCCAAGGTTCCGTAAGGGTACTGCCTTGAGTCCTTCTTCCTGACTATGATTCCGCTCCGGTACTGTCCCTCGTTCATCAGAGGCAGTTTCCGAAGACGCAGGAGAGTCCCTCTGTCAAGGCTTCCGAGCAGTTTCATGTACCTGTCTCCGTCCTTCCTGCCGGCGGCGATCATACTGTAGTATCTGCCGGCGTCGCCGCCTGTCTCGGCCGCAAGGCCCGCGGCGAACTCTCTGGCCTTGCCCAGCCAGTTGTTCTCAAGGCTGTCCGCCTTGTGCCTGTCCTTCTGGGCGCGGAACTCGTTTTTGAGTACGGTGCAGTCCATGTAAAGCTGGTACATCGGGGTTGACATGGCCAGGATCTTTCCATCGCAGCCGATGATGGCTCCTCGTTCCGGCTCGATGACGCTTCTTGTGCTTGGAGGAAGGAAGAATCTGGCCACGTCCCTGTCCAGTTCCCAGAACCACTGGATGTAGGCCATCTTGCCGACGACGGCCACGCCGACAATCAGAACGACGGCGTAGAGGCAGTACAGGATCATCCCGATCCTATCCCGCTCCTTCTTGGTCGTGTTCTGTCTTGATGTGTCCATGTCCCCTATTCACTTAGCCTGTCGGCCGGCTTTACCGGCATCGTCAGTTTCGATCCTGATTCCTCAAGCATCCGCTGGACTCTGCTCATCCTTGAGAGACCCGCAAGCTCGATGGTCTTCTGGGCGTGATAGATCTCCACATCCTCCAGCGCCTTCCTGTTGTCCTCGACTTTTGTCAAGGTCTTCTCGATGTTGAGACTCAACCAGATGCTCATCCAGAAGAGGAAGAACGTGTAGATGATGTGGATGAAATAGCGGCTGATCTGCAGCCTCATCAGAAATTCCCCCTTGACCGTGGCGAGAGCCGCGTTCCTGAGCCACAGCCAGATGTCGGAGAATTTCCATTTCCTCAGTTCCGTCATGACCTGTTCCCTCCATCCATGATTTTCTCGGCGATCCTCAACTTGGCGCTCCTTGCCCTCGTGTTGGAGGCGATCTCGCTTTCACGCGGCAGGACAGGCTTGCGGTTCACGGCCTTGAGCGGAGCATGAATATTCCCGAACATGTCCTTCTCCTCCTTCCCGTCCGCCCTGCCGGTCCTGATGAAGTTCTTCACCATCCTGTCCTCCAGCGAATGATAGGTGATCACCACCAGTCTACCACCCGGCCTGAGGGTGTCCACGGCTCCCTCCAGGAACTTCTCCAAGGAGCGCATCTCGTGGTTGACCTCGATCCTGAGGGCCTGATAGACCTTTGCGAGGTGCTTGTGCTCGGCGAATTTCGGCAGTGCCGGTCTGATCGCCTCATCGAACTCGCCTGTCGTGCCGATCGGACCGCGGTCCCTTGCCGTGACGATGAGCCGGGCGACCTTGCGGGCGTTGTCCACCTCGCCGTAGATGCGCAGGAGCCTTTCAAGGTCTTCTTGAGAATATTCATTGACCACATCCGCGGCCGTCTTTCCTCCCTCTCGGTTCATCCTCATGTCCAGCGGTGCGTCGTAGCGGAAGGAAAACCCCCTTTCCGCCGTGTCGAACTGGTGTGAGGACACTCCGAGGTCAGCGAGGATCCCGTCCAGACCTCCTGTCAGCCTTTCGGCGAGCATCCTGTCCTGTGTCTCATGTGCCTCGAAAAGCACAAAATTGTTTATGAACCGGAAATCGGCGCGCACCATTGTGAGGCGCGGGTCGTCTATCCGGTTGTTGATGGCGTCGCTGTCACGGTCGAAGGCGATGACGTGACCGTCTTCATTTAAGCGTGAAAGTAGTTCGGCGGTGTGACCACCGCCCCCGAATGTGACATCGGCGTATGTTCCTGATGGGTTGATGACAAGGGCGGAAACACTCTCGTCAAGCATCACTGGTGTGTGGTATTCTGACATCGCGCGGCCCTCCTATCTCTCCTGAGACAGCTGCCCGGCAATGTTCAAGAATTCCTCGTTTGAGATTTCACTGGCCTCGTACTTTTCCTTGGCCCAGATCTCGATCTTGTAATCGTTGCCCGAGAAGACCACCTCTTTCGTTACACCAATTGATTCCAGAAGCTTCTTGGGGATGGAGATGCGTCCGAGTTTCGCGTCAGGTTCGACAACTGCCCGGTCACGCATGTACTCCCTCCAAAAAGCGGCGTGAGCACGATTAAAGAAATTCAGTTTTGACTTCACCTCCCCGGACTGGCGTTCCCACTCCTCAAAGGTGTACATCTCAAGACATTCCTCGAAGATGTCTTTCTTTATGACAAACCTCTGATCCCCCTCGGAAGGCATCAGCGACTTGAACGGCGAAGGGAAAACCACTCTCCCTTTGTCGTCGATCTTGCCCGAATATTCTCCGATGAATGTGATCATAAGTTTTCGTCTTTCACGCTTGCGGACAAAGTTAGGAATAATTTTCCATTTTATTCCACCTCTTTCCAAATTTTTCCACAATGATTTCAACAAACGCCATTTCGGGTATTTGGGGAGGATGTCGCCTTGCCTTATCTGGTCTTTGGCCAATGCCTGACGAAAAAAGGACCGGCTGGTCGGCCGATCCTGTTCGTGAATGGTTTCCGGGCAGCTTTGTGTCTGCCGGCTGTCAGAGTGCGGCGGTTACTTTTCCCGTGGCAGGAAGGCGAAATGTCCGGGGATGTCTCCGGTGGTTGTGCTCCATTTCCGCACTCCGGACTTTGAGTAGCAGTAAAGTGCGCCGCTGGAGGTGTAGTTCTTCGCATCGGTGATGTAGATGTCTCCGTTGGACGGATGGACCGCAATTCCGTAAGGTGACACGATCTGGCTTTCAGTGCCGTCCGTGATGATTTTGCGGGAGATGACACTGCCGCGAGAAGCGTCGATTATGGCGTAAGAGATTGTGCTGCTGGAGGTGGCGTAGTTGTACTCGCTGCTGTAGATGTAGAGCGAATCGTTCGCGATGGCCATGTTGGACACGGGGATGTTCATCGTCTCGGCGACTTTGTACTGTGTGCCGTCACTTTCCAGACGGTACAGGTTCGAGGCGACATCGACATAATTGCCGTTGGAGGACACCCACAGGTTGTCCTTTGAATCAGCCTTGATGTGGCAGAGATTGACCGCGACATCAATCTTATAGAGTTCTTTCATTGAATCCACATCGATGACGGAAACCGTTGAGTCATAATTCGGTGCCATGTAACCACCTGAGTTGGCCACGAATGCGTTTGAACCGATGATGACAATCTCCTCCGGCTGGTAACCGACCTGGACTTCACCCTCGATCTTGTAAGTGTCCAGATTGACTTTGAACACGGATCCTTTACGGTCTGCCTGAAACTCCGCGTCGGAACCGACGTAGGCGGTGACATAGGCATGGTTGTCCTTGAATGCGATGTACCTGCAGTTCGCTATGTTGATCTGTGTGATTCTCTTTGCGGTGTATGCGTCCATCACCTCAACCTTGTGCGAGCCGTTGATGACAGCGAACAGTCTTTCGTCATAGATCTGGAGGTCGTTGCCGGTGTCTCCAAGACCTTTGACGACCGTCGGATTATTTGCGGCGTAGATTCCGCAGGCGTAGGACGCCTCACGGTAATCGAGGAAATCAATGTCGGCCTTGTTGCTCCCCATGTTGCCCTCGTTCAGGACGTACATTCCTATCGGGTCGGCATCCGGGTCTGTCAGAAATCCCAGAGGACCGTACACCGGAGGGACGATCGTCTCTTCCTTGCGGCATCCGCACAGTGCCGCCCCGAGGAACAGAATTAATGCCGCAGCTTTGATGATTTTGTTGAGATGTCTCATAATGTATTGATTTAAAAATTAAAACTCGTGACAAACCGGAAGTTGGTCTTCGGCATCGGGTAGTTCTGCACCACATCGTAGTCCTGGCCGAAGAGATTGTTGATCTCGGCGGTGAGCTTGAGGGTGCGGGTGCTGATGGCGAAGGACTTCTGGAGGGAAAGGTCGCTTGTGTACCACGGCCGGGTGTAGTTCCGGGGGATGTTCTCCTGCTGGTTGTAGCGTTCTCCCGTGTAGATGAAGCTGTAGCTCAGACCCCAGCCTTTGCGGAAGAACGACAGCACGGCCGAACCGCTGTGCCAAGGAACATACGGAATCTGGTCCCGGTAATATGAGTCGGCTGGGTTCGTGACATCTGTCGCTTCCTGGTAGGTGTACTGGAGTCTGGCCGTGGCCTGAACCTCGCCGAAGGCCCAGGCCGTGTTCAAGGCCAAGTCCACACCCTTGATGTCCACCTCTCCGAGGTTCAGCATCGTCCAGCGGAACTGCTGGCCTTTCGGGTAGGCTATGATCTTGTCTGTGATGTGGTTGCAGTAGGCGTCCACGGAAGCGTCAACAGTGCGGAGAGCGGGAATATTCCTGAAATCCTTGGTGTATTTCAGACCGACGTTGAACTGCCCGGCATATTCGGGTTTCAGGGAGGCGTTGCCCATGTCGGTGTAGTAGAGATCGTTGAAAGTAGGCATCCGGAACATCCTTTTGTGGAATGCGCGCAACGACAGATCCTGCTTGCGGAACGGCTTGTAGAACAGGAAGAAAGCCGGTGTGACCACAGCCTTGTCCGGCCCCGCCTCGAACCGCTTCACCGTTTCGTGGACGAAATGGCCCAGCACGCTTGCCTGCCCCTTGAACCGTCCCCGCTCGAACGCCGTGGCAAGCGCCGCCATGTGTGAATATCTGGTAGGGTAGGGGAATGTGCCGTCGCTTTCGGTGGGCAGGTAGAACGCCGCGTCGAGGGTGTTCCACTGGAAGTCGTAGGCGATGGAGACCTCCCAGTTGTCAAGAGTGTTATAAAGGTTGGCGCAGGAGACGTACATTTCCTTCTGCCTGTAGGTGTTCCTGGTCTGGATAAGTTTTGCGTCCTGGTTCTCGTAACGGGTGTAGTCGGCGGCGTACTTGGCGTTGACCAGAGACCGGAACTTCGGTGTCCACCTGTTGGTGAAAGTGCCTTGGATGAACGAGTTCCTGTCCCAAAGCCGCTCGCCGCCTCGGAACACGTTGTTCACGATGGCTCCCGGAACGCCCCTCTCGGAGTTGTAGGAATATGCCCGCACAGTCCACCGCCCTTCATCGAGCGTTCCGTGCAGTGCGGCCTCAAGCCTTGTGGCGTCGATGTCCCCGTTGTGGCGGACGGCGGTTGTGTCGTAAACGATTTCGCCCAAGGAGTTGCGGCAGCGGTAGCGGAACTTGTACTTGCCGGTGGCATTGACCCATTCTCCGCCGAATGAGGCGCTTACGGCATCCGAGATCTTGACCTCGCCGCGGATGGAGGGATTGACAAGGCCGAAGGACCCGGTCTTCATCGTCGCTTTGAAGTTGGCCTTCCGGCCATTTTCGAACCGAGGCCGGCGAGTGGTTATGTAGATTGTTCCCGAAGCCCCGAAATCCTTGGCTGACTGGAATATGTCGCTTTTCTGCCCGTTGTACAGAGAGATCTCCTCCACGTCGTCGAGCGAGAAACGGCCAAGGTCCACCTGCCCGTTCCGGGCGTTGCCGAGCTGGATTCCGTCATAGAACACGGCCATGTGGTTCGTGCCCATCGAGCGGATGTTCACGGTCTTCAGACCGCCGACTCCGCCGTAGTCTTTCAGTTGGACACCTGAGAAATAACGGATGGCATCCGCGACGGAGAAACTGTTCAGCCTTTGAAGATCCTCTTCCTTGAGGGTCTGCGCCGGGATGACCTCTCTGTACTTGTAGCCGGCCGGGACGCCGATGATGATTGACTCCCTGATCGTCTGCGTGCTGTCCGACTGGATTTCTTTCCGATGAACCGACGCGGTGTCACCGGATGTCTGCGCAAAAGCCGCTGACCAGCATCCAAGGATGCAGGTCGAGACTATGAGACGGTATATTCGTTCCATAAAAATATGTCCGGCCGCCGCCCGTGATCCCGCAGGCAAGCGGTTGTCTGTCTTGCGAAGGCAGGTCTTCTGACTTGTTCCTGCCGCGGCACCTTCCCGGCTTATGGACGGCTGAAGTTCAGCATCCTGCCAGTGGCGTAAGAAAGCCGCGTCTTTTTTTTTGATGACTGTAATTTAGTGATTCCTAAAAAACAGCTTCTAAAACAGCCATTCGCCCCTTGGTCCTGGAGCGTAAGTGGAACTCACAGCAGCGGGTACTGTCCCGGATTCGCACCGGATTCCCTTTTGATCTTTGGCCTCAAATCTGATCCAAAGAACCTTCGCGCGTCAAAGATAGCAATCATTAAAATCATTGGCAAATCAAAACAGCTTCTAAGATTCGGCCGTATTTTTGAGGATAGAGTTCTTTTTTAACGCTTACTCACGTCCGGGGACGGCAATTTTTTTCGTAAATTTGAACCATGAAAAAGTTACTTCTCACGGCAGTGCTGCCGCTGCTTTGCGCCACGATGCTTCCGGCGCAGACCAAAATCATGTCCCACAGGGGATTCTACACCCATCCCGGTTCATTCGAGAACACTCTGACCAGTCTGAAGGATGCCCAGACATTGGGTGTGGAAGGTGTCGAACTGGATGTGCATCTGACCACGGATGACTCATTGGTGGTTCTGCACGGCCCCGCGGTTCCGGGGACGAAGTACAAGGACATCCAGAAACTTGACTATGCCACGGTGAGAAGCTGCATCCTTCCCAATGGCGACCATATTCCATCTTTGAGGGAATTTTTCATTCAGGCGAAGAAGACCCCGGCGATGAAGGTTTTCCTTGAGCTGAAGTCCCATCCGACCCCGGAGCGGGAGACTTTGCTTGCCGAAAAGGCCGTCGCTCTCTGCGATGAGATGAACATGTACGACCAGATGTGCTTCATCTCTTTCAGCGAGCATCTCTGCGATGAGGTTCTGCGCCTCCATCCGGGAGCCGAGGTCGTGCCGATCAGTTCCAGAAAGAAATATTCAGTCCAGGAACTGAAGAATAAAGGGTATGCTGGAGTGTCCTATCATTACAGTGTCGTGCTGGATTCTTCCTACCTGCTTGACGAAGCTCATTCCGCCGGACTTCAGACGACAATCTGGATGGTGAACGGCTACGACTTGGCTGATTTTGCGATGAGGCACGGTGTGACCTACGTCTCCACTGACCAGCCGCAGGGGATGAAGCGGCTGATGGACTCCATCCGCGAGCTGAGGTGGAAGCAGCAGAAGAAGCTGGTCTGCTTTGACTTGGACGGAACGCTCACCCAGCACAAGACCCCTTTGACTGCCGCCAACAAGGCGGTGCTCGACACTCTTGCGAAGCGCTATGAGATAATAATGGCCGGCGGCGGAGGATGCGAGAGGATCTACAGGCAGATGGGTGAATATCCCATTACGATTCTCGGCAACTATGGGATGGAGGAGAGCCGCATCATCGACGGCAAGTTCAAGATGGTGAGGGAGGAGAAGTCCTCTATTGACAGGAAATTCTTCCAGAAAAACTGTGATTACCTTAGAAAGAAATATGGTTACACAGACTATAAGGGTGAGTCGTTGGAGCTCCACGAATCGGGCATGGTTACTTTCGGTCTGCTCGGAACCAAGGCTGACAAGGCCGCCAAGCTGACTTTTGATCCGGACAAGATCCGCAGACGCGCCATGTTTCCGGAGGTCAGTGAAATCTTCAAGGACTATTCCGTGTTCATCGGCGGCACCACATCGTTCGACATCACCCCAAAGCAATACAACAAGTTTGATGCTGTGATGCGCTATGCCGCGGAGAAGGGCTACACGATTGACCAGATCCTGTTCGTGGGAGATGACTTCGCGGACGGCGGCAACGACAGCCAGATCCGTCTGTCTGGCATGGATTATATTCAGATTGATGATTACACGCGTCTGCCCGAGAAGTTGGAATTTCTCTTCTAGAAATTCCAACTTCCTTCAACCCCGGTTCCTTACGGGACAGCCCCGGTGGGGTGCTGGGGACCGTATTCCCCAGCACCCTTGCGTCGCTGCGCTCCGAAGTGGTATAGACCTTTTTGAAGGTTTCTAAACCGATAAAGTCAAAAAAAATCATTGAGTTTAAGAATTGATTTCATAACTTGCGCCGTCAAAATTACAAGAAGGATGACATTTGAAGCCCACACATACCGACAGCAGTGGTTCCAGCAGGGATTTCAGAGCCAGCAGGCCCTGAACGCTTTCGTGTGTGCCGGTCTTCCAGCCTGACGGCATACTCATTACGAGGAGAAGGATATTATGATTTGAATATTGAAGGCTGGTTCCTTGCGGATCAGCCTTCTTCCTTTTTTATCAGGCCTTGAAGAGGATTGACGGAGACAGTTTTGACTGCACAATATAATAGTTAAGGAGATATACACCTTTAACAAATAGACAAATTATGAGCATTGACAGATTTGATCTGGTGAAGGAATCCTTCGAGAAGAAGGCTGTTCCGGCTGAGCGCCCTGAGGGCAAGACCTCCGACTACTACGGAGAACTGGTCTTCGACCGTCCAAAGATGCACAAGTACTTGGATGCCAAGACTCTGAATGCACTTCTCGACTGCATTGACAACGGCAAGTCCCTGGATCGGGAGACCGCCGACGGCGTGGCCAGAGGAATGAAGGAGTGGGCTATGGAGCACCATGTCACCCATGTGACCCACTGGTTCCAGCCTTTGACCGAAGGCACGGCCGAGAAGCACGACTCGCTGATCGACTACGACGGCAAGGGAGGAGTCATCGAGACTTTCGACGGGAAGTCCCTCGCGCAGCAGGAACCGGACGCCTCCTCTTTTCCCAACGGAGGCATCCGCGCCACATTCGAGGCCAGAGGCTACACGGCCTGGGATCCGACTTCTCCGGTGTTCATCATCGATGACACCCTCTGCATCCCTACCGTGTTCATCTCCTACACCGGTGAGGCTCTGGACTACAAGACTCCTCTCAAGAAAGCTCTCAAGGCTGTTTCCGACGCGGCCATTCCGATCTGCCGCCTCTTCGACAAGTCTGTCACGAAGGTATATTCCTATCTCGGATGGGAGCAGGAATATTTCCTTGTGGATGAATCCCTCTATGCCGCGAGGCCGGATCTGATGATCACGGGCCGTACCCTGATGGGGCACAGCTCGTCCAAGAACCAGCAGCTGGACGACCACTATTTCGGAGCCATTCCTTCCCGTGTGGCCGAGTTCATGCGTGACCTCGAGATCGCGGGCCACCGTCTTGGCATTCCGCTGAAGACCAGACATAATGAGGTGGCGCCCAATCAGTTCGAACTCGCTCCGATCTTCGGTGAGACCAATCTTTCCAATGACCAGAACCAGATTGTGATGAATCTGATGAACAGGATCGCGCGCAAGCACGGTTTCGTGGTTCTTCTTCACGAGAAGCCTTTCGCCGGAGTGAACGGTTCCGGAAAGCACAACAACTGGTCTCTGGGAACCGACACCGGCACGATGCTTCTGGCTCCGGGCAAGGACGCCAAGGGCAACCTGCAGTTCGTGACGTTCTTCGTGAACGTGCTGGCCGCGGTGCAGAGGCACAACGCCCTGCTGAAGGCTTCCATCGCCACCGCCACGAACGCCCATCGTCTCGGCGCCAACGAGGCTCCGCCCGCGATAGTGTCCGCATTCCTTGGCAGGACAATGACCGATGTGCTACACAAACTGCTGGAGGTCCCGTCCGACACCCCGATCGAAATCGCCGGCAAGAAGGGCAAGAGCGTCGGTCTGGTGGAGATTCCTGAGATCTTCGTGGACAACACCGACCGCAACAGGACCTCTCCGTTCGCTTTCACCGGCAACAGATTCGAGTTCAGGGCGGTAGGCTCGCTGGCCAACTGTGCCGGAGCGATGACGACCCTGAACGCTGCCGTGGCCGAGCAGCTCATCTCCTTCAAGAAGAGTCTCGACAAGGAACTGGCCTCCGGAAAGGCTTTGAATGTGGCAATTCTGGACACTCTCAAACCGATCATCGCCTCCGTCATCAATGTCGTCTGCTTTGACGGCAACGGCTACTCTGACGAGTGGAAGGAGGAGGCGAAGAAACGCGGTCTGGATGTCGAGACAAGCGTTCCGGAGATGATAAAGGTCTTCACCACCCCTGCGTCAGTGAACATGTTCAGGGAGACGGGTGTATATTCAGAAAAGGAACTTCAAGCCCGCAATGAGGTGAAGTGGGAGACCTACAGCAAGATGATCCAGATCGAGTCGCGCGTGATGGCGAGAATGGCGATCAACCACATCATCCCGGCCGCTCTTGAGTACAAGTCCAGACTGCTGAAGGAGGTGTCCTTGAGCAAGGATGTCTTCGGAGGCACGGACGAGTGCAGGGAGGAGGTCTATCTCATCCGGAGCATTTCCAAATATGTGGACCAGATCCGCGAGAAGGCGACCGCGATGGTCGAGGCGCGCAAGAAGGCGAATGTCCTTGAGGATGAATATGCCAAGGCCGTGGCCTACCACGAGATCGCCGAGAGCCTCTCCGCCCTCCGCCGTCCGATCGACAAGCTGGAGGAGATCGTGGACAACCGCACCTGGCCACTCCCTAAGTACCGCGAGCTGCTGTTCATAAGTTAGTTATTCCGGCCGCTTGACTTGAGCGGGGAGGGGATGGACGGGAATCATCCAAGTGTGATCACCTTGTATTTCGGGACCAGAACCTTCATGATGCTCCAGCCGATCAGATATGCGGTGGCGCACACGCAGAAGATTATGAAATAGCCGGCGGGCTTTCCTGTGAATCCGAGGAATGACAGACTGACCTCCTCGGAGTACACGAAGAGTTCGCCGGCGACCTTCTGGAGCAGCATCGAGCCAAGTCCGCCGGCCATTCCGCCGATCCCGGTGATGGTCGCGATGCTGGATTTCGGGAACATGTCCCCGACGGTCGAGAAGATGTTCGCGGACCAGGATTGATGGGCCGCTCCGCCGATGCCTATCAGGATGACCGGGAACCAAGGTGAGATCCTGCCCAGAGGCTGGGCCAGCAGGACGGCCAGCGGCAGGAACGCGAAGATCAGCATCGCTTTCATTCTTGCGGCATACGGGTCGAACGCCTTCCCTTCCTTCATGGCCTTGTTGATGAATATGGTAGGAATCTTTCCTCCGTAGATCGAGAGCATCGTGATGGCGTAGAGCGTGAATATCAACGCCATGCCCATCGGATCACTGGTCTTGATCCCGAATTGCGTGTTGAGGTAGGAAGGAGTCCAGAACAGGAAGAACCACCAGACACCGTCGGTCATGAACTTGCCGACGGCGAACGCCCAGGTCTGCTTGTACTTGAGGCAGTCCTTGAAGCTGATCTTTCTGACCACCGGGGCGTCGTCTGTCTCATTGTCAAGCTTCTTGTCCTGCTCGATGTAGGCCAGCTCTTCCTTGCTCACATGAGAGGAAGCCTCCGGCTTGTCGTAGAGAAACACCCAGAATCCCATCCAGACGAAACCGAGAACTCCGATGATGATGAACGAGACCTCCCATCCGAAATTCTTGGCGAGAACCGGGATGATGAGAGGGGCGAACAATGCTCCGATCGATGCTCCCGCATTGAATATGGACGTGGCGAAGGCCCTGTCCTTCTTTGGGAAATATTCGGCGGTGGTCTTGATCGCCGCAGGGAAGTTGCCCGCCTCTCCAAGGGCCAGAATGCTTCTGGCGACGAGGAAGCAGTACATGCTTGTCGTTGAGATGAGAACCGCCGTGTCACCTGTGGCCTGAACAAGTTCCGCCACGGTGTGCAGCCCCACGATGTTCTCGGTCACGATTCCGCAGAGAGCATGCGCGCATGCTCCAGCCGACCAGACGCCTATTGACCAGAGGTAGCCTTTCCTGGTACCCATCCAATCGATGAAACGTCCGGCGAACAGCATGCATATCGCATAGATGATCGAGAACAGGGACGTGATCGTGCCGTAATGAGACTCGTTCCAGTGGAACTCCGGCTTGATGAACTCGTCCCAAGTCAGGGACAGCACCTGCCTGTCAAGATAATTCACGGCTGTGGCGATGAACAGCATCGCACAGATCACCCATCTGAAATTGGTTTTGGCCTTACTTGTCATCTCGTTTATTCACTGATTGTTACAGCTGGTAAATGGCAGACCGTCCTTGTAAAGTTGTGGCTATGGCGAAAACGGTTCCGAAGGAAATGCCTGTTAATTTACCATAATGTTATCTCTGAATATGTCGGTATGTCTGCAAATATAGGCTTTTTTTTGAAATCGTGTACGCACACGGAAAGATCTTGCGTATTTGTCCGTTTTTAATTAATATTGTTTTCCGACACTGTCGGCTATTGATGAATATTATGCGGAATGTAAAAGTTACTATCAAGGACGTTGCCAAGGCCGCCGGAGTGACTGACGGGACGGTGGACCGGGTTCTCCATAACAGAGGGGAAGTCGCTCCTGACACGAGAAAGAAGGTTCTGGAGGTGGTGGAGAGGCTCGGCTACAAACCGAATGTCTATGCCTCCATGCTGGCCAGGAACAAGGCTCACAGCATCGCCGTGGTCATGCCGAGTTTCAATAAAGGTGATTTTTGGGAATTGGTCCTCAATGGGTTGAGGCAGTCGGAGGAATATGCTGAAAGATTCTCGGTCAGTGTCGTTGTCTATTATTACGACCAGTACGACGTGGATTCTTTCCGGAGTCAGTGCCGGAAGGTTCTGGAGGATGGCCATTCGGGTGTGATCCTGGCTCCGATGTTTCTGGAGGACACGCTGAGTTTCTCCGGGCTGCTTTCCGGGAACGGCATACCGTACGTGATGCTGAACACAAGCGCAGGGACGGACGGACATCTGGCCTACTTCGGCATGCCCATATACGAAAGCGGGCGTTGCTGCGCCGACATCCTGATGTCGATGTCTGACGAGGATCAGAAAGGCAGGGTGTTCATGGTGCGGATAGAACGTGACAGCAAGGGCCTTTCGGATCCGTCGGCGGACAGGCGGAAGGGTTTCATGGATTATCTGTCGCGCTACTGTCCGGACACGGAAGTCACCAATGTGATGATCAATCCCAACAGCCCGGAACAGACTCTTGAAGTCCTTTCGGGGGCATTTGACGGAATGACGGGGAGACTGAACATAGTGACGATGAACTCAAGAATATTCCTTGTGGCCGATTATCTGCGTTCCAGGAATATGCAAGGGATGAATGTCGTAGGGTATGATGTGCTTGAAAGGAACTTGGAAGCCTTGCGTGACGGTCATGTCCGCGTTCTCCTCGGACAACATTCGGACAGACAGGCCGCCGGAGCCGTCATGGCTCTCACAGACTATCTCGCGCTCGGCCGCAGACCGAAGGTCCGTGACAACTATATGTCCATTGACATTCTTACAAAGTATAACTGTCAGTTCTACGACAGCCTGTAGGACCGTGCCATGTCTCTTAATGACTCCCAGGATGCTGCATCTTACAGCAAAGGGGCGAAGAGACGCATGAGACTCTCGAGGATGCGCGAGTACCAAGGGCGGGCGCTCCATTCCTTGAGGGTCAGCTCATGGCATTGGCGGAGGTCGTACTGGAATATTCCTTTGTTCATGAGGGCTGCTTCCTCGTCGTAGATGTAGGCGTTGACCTCGTAGTTGATGGCGAAGCTGCGGAAGTCAAGATTGGCCGAGCCGATGCTGGAGAGGTAGTCGTCGCAGACGAAGGTCTTGGCATGGATGAACTCTCCCCGGCGCAGGAATATTCTTACACCGGCCTGCAGGGCCTCTTCGTAGTAGGCTCTGTTGGCCGGACGCATCAGCAGGTTGTCGGCCACCTCCGGGAGCATCAGGCGGACATCGACACCGCAGAGCGCGGCGGTTTTCAGCGCGTCCATGACCGGCTCTGTCGGGACGAAGTACGGGGTCTGGAGGTAGATGTACTTCCTGGCATGCTGGAGAGCCCATTCGTAGCTCATCTGGAGGATCGGCAGAGGGAAATCCGGCTCGTCAGGGACAATCTGGATCAGTTTTTCACTCAGAGTAGGATGGATGTCGCGGAAGTCGATTTCCCGCATGGTCACTTCGACAGGTTCAGTGACCGGAAGGGTCGGTTCAGAGACCGGACGAGAAGAGTCGGTGGCCGGTTTCCTCGCCATCGGATAGTAGTCGATCATCGGCTTGTCGATCGTGCCTCCGCCTGTCAGCCAGGAATCCAGAAAAGTGTGCTGGAGCACTGCCACGGCATTGCCTGTGATGCGCATGTGTGTGTCCCTCCACAGGCGGAAATAGTGGTCGTTGATGTTCATTCCGCCCGTGTAGCCGATCTTCCCGTCGATCACAACGATCTTCCTGTGGTTCCGGTAATTGAGTTTCGTCGCCAGGTCCAGCACGTGCATCCTCGGGTTGGTGAATTTGACGACCTCGACTCCGGCTTTCCTCATGTCGTTGTAGTAGGCGGACGCGATCGGGAAATTGGCGATGTTCTCGTACAGGAAACGGACCTTGACCCCTTCCTGCGCCTTCTGCATCAGAAGACGCTTGATCGCTTTGCTGCCCTTGTCGTTCCCGAAATGAAAATATTCAATGTGGATGGATTCTCTGGCCGCCAGGATGTCCCCGCGGAGCAGGTCGAACTTCCTTTGGCCGTTTGTGATGATCTCCAGATCGTTGCCGGAAGTGACGGACGGGTAGTTCTCCGCTCCGAGAAGCCTTGCCAAAGGCCGGAATTCCTCACGGACGAGGGATTCTCCGTCGTGTCCGAAAAGGATTCTGTCCAGTTCCGGTGTTGTCCCGGCCTCAAAGATGTCCTTGTACCTTTGGTGTCTCCGGTTGAAGATCCAGTGATGCCGGTAGTTGATTCCGAACATCAGGTAGAGGGCCAGGCCGACAACAGGAAGCACCGCGATGACAAGCAGCCACGCGAACTTCCTTCCTGAATCTCCCCGGTCAATCAGAATGATTGTGAAAACGCTGAGAATCAGAAGGATGTACAGGGTTGTGAGAATCCATTGGAGCATGGCCCGCTATACTATCTCGCCGATCAGTGTCGCCGATGTGCAGGAAAGCACCTTGACGTTCACATAGTCTCCGGCCTTGTGGCCTTCGCCGGGGAAGACACACATCTTGTCGCTGCCGGAGCGTCCGCAGAGCTCTTCCGGGTTCTTCTTTGAAGGCCCCTCCACGAGAACCTTGAACGTCTTTCCTATGTCGTTCCGGTTGCTTCTCAGGCTCAGCTCGTTCTGGAGGGCGATGATCTCGTTCAGTCTTCTGGTCTTGACATCCTGGGGCACATCGTCAGGGTAATGCCTTGCCGCAAGCGTCCCCGGTCTCTCGGAGTAGTAGAACATGTAGGCGTAGTCAAAGCCGACCTTGCGGAACAGTTCCAGCGTCTCCCGGTGATCCTCCTCGGTCTCGGAGCAGAACCCGGCGATGACGTCGGTCGTGATTCCGCAGCCGGGCAGGACCTCGCGGATCTTCGCCACGCGCTCAAGGTACCATCCGGACGTGTAGCGCCTTCTCATCTTCTCAAGAAGCCTGTCGCTGCCCGACTGGACAGGCAGATGAATATGATTGCAGATGTTGTCGTACCTTGCCATCGTCCCGATCAGATCGTCGCTGATGTCCTTCGGATGATTGGTGGCGAAACGTACCCTCAGCTCAGGGCTGATCCGGGCGACCGTCTCAAGCAGCTTCGGGAAGTCGCATCCTTCGCCCACGGCCGGCTTCCAGTTGTAGGAGTCCACGTTCTGCCCCAGCAGAGTCACTTCCCTGTACCCTTTGCTGAAGACATCGCGGGCCTCATCCACAATGGTCCGCGGATCGCGGCTTCTTTCGGCACCCCTTGTGTATGGCACCACGCAGTACGAGCAGACGTTGTTGCACCCTCTCATGATGGAGATGAAGGCCGAGACTCCGTTCCTGTCCGTCCGGACAGGAACGATGTCGGCGTAGGTCTCCTCGTGGGAGAGCATCACGTTGATCTGCGGTTTGTCCGGCGCGATGTCCCGGAGCAGGGCCGGCAGCGTCCTGTAGGAATCCGGCCCGGCGACAAGATCCACCTTATGGGTGTCCAGAAGCTTGTCCTTCAGCCTTTCGGCCATGCAGCCGACAACCCCCACGACAACATTGTCCCTTTTCTCCTTCTGTTTGTGGAACACCTCGATGCGCCCCCAGATCCTTTGCTCGGCATTGTCCCTGACGGAGCAAGTGTTGGCGAGAACCACGTCAGCCTCGTCCATGGACTCCGTGCGCTCATAGCCCTCCTTCCCGAGAATCGAGAAAATCACCTCCGAGTCTCCTACATTCATCTGGCAGCCGTAGGTCTCTATGTAAATCTTTTTACTCATCCTATCCGTGATAACAGTCTCCCGCAAAGATAGATAATAATCCTTGAATAATGGCGTGGTAAGCCTCGTCAAATCCATTCGGGATGCTTATTGTGGATTTTTTCCTATCTTTGTGGAAACAGTGTTGACAAAATGAAGACTTCCGGAAGAACAATAATCGGCACTTTTATTGCTTTGCTGGTCTGCGCGGTCCTGTCAGGATGCTCCGGCTTGTCCAAAGTGAAGGACATCAAAGTCACCTCGTGCGGTCTGGAGTCATGCTCGCTGAATGGTCTGCGCTCGGTTGACGCGGTACTTGCGGTGGGGATCGACAATCCGACGTTCGCATTCAAAGTGACGGATGTGAGCGGTGTCGTAAAGTACAACGGGGAGGATTTCGCGACCTACACGGCCGACACGATCAGAGTGGACAGGAAATGCTCCAGGGTCTATGACCTGCCGTGTTCGGCGACCTTGAGCGACGGCATAAGCCTGATGAAGCTGATGCAGATAATGAAAAAAGGCGATCTTGAAGGATTCACGACTGACGTGACGGCAACTGTGAAGCTCAGGAGCGGTGCTGGGACTACTTTGAGATTCAAGGATATAGACCTTAACAAAATAACGGAGTAGATTTATGGATGTTTTGGTTCGGAAGATTTTTGCGGTTTCGCTGGCTCTCATGGCGGCGGTTTTTATGGCGGCCGCTCAGGATGTCACGGAGAGACGGGACTCTGTCATCTACAGGCAAGGCGCATTCATGGACTCGACCCTGGTGGGGAAGGACATATTCAATCTTCTTTCCGCCAAGGGTGCAGAAGGGTCAAATGTGACCGTACATCAGTCCAGGAACATCCTTGATGCCTTTGAATCGCATGTCGCCGCCAATCCGGAAAAAACATCCACAGGATTCAGGGTCAGGATATTCAATGACAACAAGCAGACTTCCAGGAATGATTCCGAGGCGGCTTTGGACCGCTTCAAAGGAATGTTTCCTGGGGTTTCGGCCTACCGGACATATTCAAATCCCTTTTTTCGGGTGACAGTGGGGGATTTCCGCACCAAATCCGAGGCCATGCAGCTTCTTCTGCAGCTCAAGGGGGCTTTCCCGACCGCTTTCATCGTAAAGGAGGCGATCGGTTATCCTGTGGTTGACCGGTCCCGTTCCTACACCGTAGAGACCGTTAATCAAGAATAAGCTATGCTCAAACAGGGATTAGAACTCAAACAGACACAGAAACTTTCTCCGCTTCAGATTCAGACGATCAAGCTCATCGAGCTGCCGATTCAGGAACTGGAGCAGAAAGTGAAGTCTGAACTCGAGGACAATCCGGTGCTGGATGACTCTCCGGCTCCTGAGAAGAGCGAGGACAATGATGAGCCGAAGGACATCTCCATCGATGAGATAGACGAGAATGATCCTATTCCCGCCTACAAACTGCGCGTCAACAATTACGGCAAGGACGAACGCCCCCAGTACAACACTTTCTCCGTCAAGGAGAGCTTCACGCAGAGCCTGATGGAGCAGCTTGGCTACCGCAATCTTTCAAAGCACGGTCACGATGTGGCCGCTTTCATCATCGGCAGTCTGGACAGCGACGGGTACCTTCGCAGGGACATCGACAGCATCGTCGACGATCTTGCCTTCAGGGCTAACATCGAATCCAGCCCGGAAGAGGTGCTGAATATGCTGAAGGTTATCCAGGAGTTCGAGCCTGCGGGGGTCGGGGCCAGGGATCTGCGCGAGTGTCTTCTCCTTCAGCTGAAGGCCCAGAAACAGACCAAAGTCGTGCAGGTCGCCGAGACTATCCTCACGGACTATTTCTCCGAATTCTCCAACCGTCATTTCCAGAAGATCATCACAAAGCTTGGTCTGAGTGAGGATGAGATGAAGGCTGTCATGGCCAGGATTGTCAAGCTGAACCCTGCTCCCGGCGGTCAGATTGATGACTCCTACAACGATCAGGCCCAACAGATTGTGCCGGATTTCGTGCTTGACATCGTGGATGGGGAACTGAAACTGTCCATGCCCCGTTTCAACATTCCTGAAATCCGCGTGAACCACAAGTATGCGGAACTTCTCGCCGATGCCCGCGGTTCTTCGGACCGTCAGAAGAAGGAGGCGGCCACATTTGTCAAGCAGAAACTGGATTCGGCCAAATGGTTTGTGGAGGCTCTGAAGCAGCGTTACAACACTTTGGAGAGTACGATGAAAGCCATCGTCGACTACCAGCATGAATATTTTATGGACGGGGACGAGTCGCATCTCAAGCCTATGGTCTTGAAAGACATAGCAGAGCGTACCGGTTTTGACATCTCGACAATCTCAAGGGTAGTGAACAGCAAGTACATCGAGACGCATTTCGGGATCTATCCGTTGAAATATTTCTTCTCCGAGGGCCTTGAGAACCAGGACGGGGAGGAGGTCTCCACCCGTGAGCTGAAAAAGGCCCTGAAGGAATGTGTGGATGCCGAGAACAAGCGCAAGCCGTTGACGGATGACCAGCTGGTGGCCGAGATGAACAAGCGCGGCTACAAGGTGGCCCGCCGCACGATCTCCAAGTACCGTGACCAGCTTGACATCCCCCAAGCCCGCCTCAGAAAGGAACTCTGAAAACAGATTTCACAATTTTTTGCACTCCGCCTATCTATGGCTCCAGAAGGTAAAGCGCGCGTGCGGCGCATAGCGACGCAAGGGGTCTGGGGAGAACGCTCCACAGCGCTCCACCGTGGCTGTCACGAAGTGACCGGGGGTTGAAGGCAAAGCGCGAAGCTGTTTACAGCTTCGCTCCGTAGGCCAGATCTCCGGCGTCTCCGAGACCGGGAACGATGTAGGAATGGCTGGTCAGTTCCTCATCGACAGCGGCTGTCCAGAGAGTCGTGTTTTCCGGAAGGTGCTTCTGGAGGAATTCGATGGCGTAGATGCTGGCGATAGGGCAGACGAAGTGGGTATGTGCCGGATCTCCTCCTTCATGAATGAGCTTGCGGTAGGCTATCTCTACGGAAGATCCGGTGGCAAGCATCGTGTCGGCTATGACAAGAGTCTTGCCGGTCAGGTCGGGGCAGGTGCAGTACTCCACGTTGATGTGGAACTCGTCACCCTTGTCGTACTTCCTGAATGCGGCGATGAATGCGTTCTCCGCATTGTCGAAAATGTCAAGGATGCCTTTGTGGAGAGGCAGCCCGGCGCGCAGGATGGTAGAAACCACAATCTTCACATCGCATGTGCGGACCTTTGCCGTGGCAAGAGGAGTGATTACATCCTTCGGACTGTACTCCAACACTTTGCTGAGCTCGTAGGCGAAAATGTGTCCCAACCTTTCAAGGTTGTAACGGAAACGGAGGCTGTCTTTCTGAACGGTTTTGTCACGCATCTGCGCAACGATGTTGTTGAGGACCGAATCGGTCTCGCCAAGATTGATGACTTTCATTGGTTTCTCGAAATTGATTTTTCGAAAACCGAAAGTAGGGATTTATTTCCACACCTGCAAATTTTTTGAGCCACACCCACTTGAAATGCGACATGACCGATGAATGTTCCCGGAGCGATGTTGTCATATTCCTGAATTGTCCGCGGCTGTCACCCTGTCGTCGGCGAAACTGAAGTAGCAGTCATCGCAGACGACGATGTGGTCGAGCAGGGCGATGTCGAAAGTGTTCGCCGCCTTTTTCATCCGCTCTGTCTCGGCAATGTCGCTGCGTCCCGGACGGGGATTGCCGGAAGGGTGGTTATGAACCATGATCATGGCGCTCGCCCGTTTGTCCAAAGCCATTCTCACGACAAGCCGGGAATCGACAACCGTGGAGGAGATTCCTCCGAGACTGATCATCTCCTTGTGGATGATGTAGTTCGCCCGGTTCAGCAGGATGATCCAGAACTCCTCGTGATCCAGACCTTTGAGGCGGGGGAGCATCATTCTGTACACGATCTCGGCATCGGTCATCGGGGTTTTCTCTATCCCGGGATCCTCAAGGCAGCATCGTCTCCCGAGTTCGAAGGCGGCCGCGATGGCAGTGTATCTGGCACTGCCTATTCCTCCGATCTCTTTCATTCTGACCGCATCCATTCCGGCGATAGTTGACAGTCTCCCCTCGCCGTCGGCAAGCAGTCTGTTGGCCACCTCAAGGACGTTTTCTTTCCGGGTTCCGGATCCTATCAGAATCGCAAGCAGTTCCGCATTGCTCATTGCGCCCGCTCCTTTGTCAAGCATTTTCTCCCGGGGCCTTTCGCCCATGCACAGGTCTTTGATTTTCATAGTCTGTCTTCCATTTGCGGCTGACATCAAGGAATATTCCGGAGAGAAACCGGGATATTCTTTTATGCCCGCAGTGTTCGTCGCCTGCAAGATAGGCAGAGCAAACAGAAAAAAAGTTAAGAAACATAAATGTCTCCTAACTTTTTTCTGTTTTTTATCGAATGTTCCGGTCTATTCGACGGCCCGGTGATCATTGCATCGGCCGCCGAGAGCCTTTGAAGCGCGCCTCCTATTTTCTTTCCAGAACTTTCTTTGCGGCTTCTACGATGTGTGCGGCGTCTATTCCATAAGCCGCGAGAAGCTCGGAAGGAGTACCGCTCTGACCGAACTCGTCATGTCCGTTGACATATTCAATCGGCTTTGGCGATGTAGCGGCGAGCACTCCGGCGATCAGTTCGCCGAGACCTCCGGCCATGTTGTGCTCCTCGGCGACAACGACGGCCCCCGTCTTGATGGCGGAAGCGATGACAGCCTTGGTGTCGAGCGGCTTGATGGTGGCGATGTCGATGATCTCTGCGCAGATTCCTTCGGCCTCAAGGGCTTCGGCTGCCTGGAGGGCTTCCCAGACCATGTGTCCTGTGGCGAAGACGGTAACGTCCTTGCCTTCGTTCAGCACGTAGGCCTTTCCGATCTCAAACGGCTCGTCAGGCATGAAATCGGCCACCTTGGGCCTTCCGAAACGCAGATAGACCGGCCCGTCGTACTTTGCCGCGGCGATTGTGGCGTTCTTTGTCTGGGTCCAGTCGCAAGGGTTGATCACAACCATGTCCGGAAGGGCGCGCATCAGGGCGATGTCCTCCATTGTCTGGTGTGTGGCGCCATCCTCGCCGAGAGTGATTCCGGCGTGGGAGGATGCGATCTTCACATTGGTCTTGCCATAGCAGACCTCCATTCTGATCTGGTCATAGACACGTCCCGTGACGAACTCGGCGAATGAACCTGCGAATGGAATCTTGCCTGCGAGAGCCATCCCGGAAGCGACTCCGATCATGTTGGCCTCCGCGATTCCGCATTCATAGTATCTTTCCGGGAACTCGGCCGCGAAAGCGTCCATCTTGAGCGAGCCCTTGAGGTCGGCGGTCAAAGCCACGACTCTTGAGTCTGCCTTTCCGGCCTCGAAAAGGCCGGCTCCGAAACCGCTGCGGGTGTCCTTCTTACCTCTGTCTGTATATTTTTTCATGATATTACTGAATTAAAAGTCTCCCAATGTCTCCTCCAGCTGGCTCAAGGCGTTCTTGCACTGCTCTTCGGAAGGAACGCTGCCGTGCCATTTGTGGGTGCCGGCCATGAAATCAACTCCGTGTCCCATCTCTGTCTTGAACAGGATCATCTTGGGCTTGCCGTTGCCGTTGCCGGCCTTTGCCTGTGCGAACGCCTCAAGAACTTTGTCCATGTCGTGTCCGTCAGTCACAATGACATCCCATCCGAAAGCCTTCCATTTGGCCTCAAGGTCGCCAAGACCGGCGACATCCTCTGTGGTGCCGTCAATCTGCTGGCCGTTCCAGTCAGTCATCGCGATCAGGTTGTCTGTCCTGTGGTGAGCGGCGAACATCGCAGCCTCCCAGATCTGTCCCTCCTCTGTCTCCCCGTCTCCGCAGAGAACATAAATCGTGTGCGGGTCTTTGTCAGCCTTCTTCGCGAGAGCCGCGCCTATGGCTACTGAAAGGCCCTGGCCGAGGGAACCTGCCGCCTGAACTACACCGGGGAGTCCTTTTCTTACCGAAGGGTGTCCCTGAAGCCGGGTCCCGTACTTACGGAACGTACCCAGTTCGGAGATCGGGAAATATCCCGCTCTGGACAGGATTGAGTAATACATCGGCGTAAGATGCCCGGCCGAAAGGAAGAACACATCCTGTCCTTTCCCTTCGCGCGTCCATGTCGCCGGATTCTGTTCCATGACATTGAAGTACAGCGCTGTCATGAAGTCGGCGCTGCTCAGGGATCCGCCCGGGTGTCCGGAGTTGGCCTGGACGACCATCCTGATGATGTCTCTCCTCACTTGGGAGGCAATCTTTTTCAGATCTTCTGTTGACTGCATTTTCTATTTGATATTTTGAATTTGAAATCTGCTAATTCGCAAATGACATGCAAATATAATCCTTTTTTATGTCAGAAAGAAATTTTAACTTTGTCTACATAAGATATCGTCAGAATTTTCAGGATTCTGGAACGGTGTCCGACAGTGAAATTTGATAATCATTATAGTTAATGGCACACGTAGTTATCATGCCCAAACAAGGGCAATCCGTAGAGAGTTGCATTGTTACTGAGTTCAAGAAAAAAGTAGGAGACAAGGTCGCCGTAGGCGATGTCCTTTTCAGTTATGAGACGGACAAGGCATCCTTCGACGAGGATTCCAAGGTCGAGGGTACTGTCCTGGCCTGTTTCTTCAGTGACAATGATGAGATCCCTTGCCTGACCAACGTGATGGTCATCGGCGAACCGGGGGAATCTTTTTCTGAATATGCTCCTTCGGGGGCTGGCGCGCCGGCGGTCCAGGCATCCGGGGCGGCAGCCCCGGCCACCGCGTCTGCTTCATCGGCCACGGAACCCGTCGAAGTGACCGCGGCCAAGACTCCGGACGCTTCGACAGGCTCGGCGACAGGCGTGGCAGGTGCGGCCGCCACAGTCATCGCCAACGCTCCCGTTTCTCCGAGAGCCCGTAAATTGGCCGCTGAAAAAGGTGTGGACACAGCACAGATCGCCGGCACGGGCCCTCACGGCCGCGTGATAGAACGCGACGTGATCGCCGCCCAAGGCGCTCCTAAGTCCGGACTCGCCAAGGCAATGATGGCGGACGGAGGTCTTCAGGCACCAGCCGCCGGCTCCGGTCTCGGCGGGATGGTCAAGGGGGCTGACCTGAAGGTCTGGAAACCTTCCCACACCGAGAATCTTGCCGGAGAAGGCGAGGAGTTCAAGGTTGAGAAGATGTCCAACATGCGCAAGCTTATCGCCAAGTCGATGTACAACTCCCTCCAGAACACGGCCCAGCTCACCCACATGCTCGGTGCTGACGCACGCCGTGTCCAGGCTCTCCGCAAGAAAGCGAAAAAAGCACTTGAGGAGGGGAGGATCGATGCCAACATCACGATCAACGACTTTGTCTGCTATGCTGTCATCAAGGCTCTCAAGAAATTCCCGAAGGTCAACTCGCACTGCCTCGGGGATGCCATGCGGCTGTTCAATGTCGTCAACCTCGGCTGCGCCGTTGACACGGAACGCGGACTGATGGTGCCTTGCGTCAAGCATGCGGAGGATTTGAATATCATAGGGTTGAGCAAGGCTCTCAAGAAGGTTGCCGAGGACTGCAAGAAAGGTTCGATCAACCCTGATCTGCTCTCCGCCGAAGGCGCCTCGTTCACAGTCTCAAACCTCGGAGGATTCGGGGTGGAATGGTTCACGCCTGTCATCAACGTGCCTCAGAGCGCGATTCTCGGTGTAGGAACGATTGTTCCTCGTCCGAAGGATCTTGGGGCCGGTGTCTATGCCTTCGTCCCTTATCTTGGCCTGTCCCTGACCTATGATCACCGGGCCCTTGACGGCGGAGAGGCGACCCGTTTCCTCAAGCAGGTGGCTGTTGAGATTGAGAATCTTGAAGTCGAATTCTAAATAAATTATCAATATGTACGATTTAGCGGTAATAGGTGGCGGCCCGGGCGGTTACGTGGCCGCTGAAAGAGCCGGGGCGGCCGGCCTTAAGGTTGTCCTTTTTGAAAGGAAATCCCTTGGAGGAGTCTGCCTCAACGAGGGGTGCATCCCGACCAAGACGCTTCTCTACAGCGCGAAGGTCTATAACTATGCCCTCACCGGAGACCATTACGGGGTCTATGTCAAGGAACCTGCGTTCGACTATTCCAAGATCGTGGACCGCAAGGACAAGGTCGTGAAGAAACTCGTCGGAGGTGTCAAACTGGCGATGAAGTCCAACAATGTCGAGGTCGTGGCCGCGGACGCCACGATTCAGGGACGTGACGCGGAAGGCATAAGGATCGCCGCCTCCGATCAGACTTACGCTGCCCGCAACATCCTCATCTGCACAGGTTCAGAGGCTGCGGTGCCTCCGTTCCCAGGCCTTGGGGAAGCCGGAGACGTGATTGTCACCAACCGTGAGATCCTCGCTTTGAAAGAGCGCCCGGCGGAACTCGTTGTCATCGGCGGCGGTGTCATCGGAATGGAGTTCGCCGCATTCTTCAGCACTCTCGGAACGAAAGTGACTGTGGTGGAGATGCTCCCTAAGATCCTCGGTCCTCTTGACGATGAGATCAGCGCCATGCTTCAGAAGATCTACGCCAAACGTGGAGTGAACTTCTGTCTGAAGTGCAAGGTTACCGGAATCGAGGGCAACACCGTCGTCTATGAGGATCCGGAGGGCAACGTCCAGAGAGTCAGCGGGGACAAGATCCTCGTCTCTGTGGGTCGCCGCGCCAACATCAGCGGCTTCGGTCTTGAGAACCTCGGAGTCGAGATGCTCCTGAACAGGGGCGGAAAGCCTTGCGGAATCAAGGTGGACAGCAGGATGCGCACGAATGTGCCGGGGGTTTATGCCGCCGGTGATGTCACAGGCTTCTCGATGCTGGCCCACACGGCGAGCAGGGAGGGCGAGGTCGCCGTCAACAATATTCTCGGAAAGGAAGACCGCATGCGCTATGACGCCATCCCTGGAATCGTTTACACCAACCCTGAGGTCGCCGGAGTCGGGCTCACCGAAGAGCAGGCGAAGGCTTCCGGGAAGGAATATTCAGTCGTCAAGCTCCCTATGGCCTACGCCGGCCGCTTTGTCGCCGAGAACGAGGGCGGCGAGGGAATATGCAAGATCATCGTCGGGAAGAAGTACCATGAGGTTCTCGGCGTGCACATGCTCGGCAACCCTTGCTCGGAGATCATCCACAGCGCCTGCATCGCCATCGAGTCGGAGATGACCCTTGAGCAGCTCAGGGAGGTTGTGTTCCCGCATCCGACCGTTTCCGAGATCATCAAGGAGACAGCGTTCGCATTGAAATAGAAAAATTTACAATGTTGGTAAAGTGACTGTTGCCAACGGTCGCCGCCAATTGATCACGAAAACAATAAAGAATATACTGATATGCCAAAAGCACTTTACATCGATCCGAACGAGACCCTGCGTCCGAAGGATCACGAGCTGAAACTTCCTTCGATTCCTGTGATGAAGTACAAAAAGACCGTCAAGGAGGAGCTTAAGGAAGGCAATTTCACAAAGGAGGATCTGTTCCGCATCTACCGCGACATGTCCTACATCCGCGAGTTCGAGACCATGCTCAATCTGGTCAAGACCACGGGCGGCTACAACGGGGTCGCCTACAATAACCCCGGCCCCGCCCACCTTTCGGCCGGTCAGGAGGCTGCCGCTGTCGGTATGGCCTACTGCCTTGACACCGATGACTTCATCTTCGGTTCTCACCGTTCCCACGGCGAGATTCTCGCCAAGGGTCTGCGTTCCATCCAGATTCTTCCTGAGAATGAACTGAAGAAGGTGATGGAGGAGTTCTGGGGTGGCGCCACCCTTGATGTGGCCAAGAAGGCTTACGACGGCAAGGACACCAGGGAACTCGGAATCCGTTTCCTGCTTTACGGGGCGATGGCGGAGATATTCGCCCGCACGACCGGCTTCAACAAGGGCCTTGGAGGATCGATGCACACGTTCTTCACTCCTTTCGGAATCTACCCGAACAACGCCATCGTAGGCGGTTCCGGCTCGATCGCCGTGGGAGCCGCTCTCTACAAGAAGGTCAACCGCAAGAAAGGCATAGTCGTAGCCAACCTCGGCGACGGTGCCATGGCCAGAGGTCCTGTGCTTGAGGGCATGACATTCGCCTCGATGGATCAGTTCAACACCCTCTGGGAAGGTGACATGAAGGGCGGGCTTCCTGTCCTCTTCAACGTGATGGACAACCAGTATGCTATGGGCGGCCAGACCAAGGGCGAGACAATGGGCTACACTTTCCCTGCACGTCTGGGTGCCGGATTCAAGGCCGACGCGATGGATGCCGAGAGGGTTGACGGTTACAATCCGCTCGCCGTCATCGACGCGTTCAACCGCAAGAAGGCTTATCTGCTTGAGAAGAAAGGCCCCGCTCTTCTGGATGTCGTCACCTACCGTTACAGCGGACACTCTCCGAGCGACCAGTCGTCTTACCGTACAAAGGAGGAGATCGAGGCCTGGGAGAAGGAGGACTGCATCGTAGCGTTCGGCGAGAGGCTGAAAGAGGCCGGTGTTGCTGATCAGGCTGCCCTTGACGCCATCCGTGCCGAGGTGAACGCCAACATATTCGAGTGCTACAAGCTTGCCATCGACACAGAGCTTTCTCCGCGTATGGATCTCGCGAAGGAGAGCGAGCTTCTGGGTGACATGATGTTCTCCAACCAGAGCATCGATTCCTTGAGCGAAGCCAAACCGGACGTGAACATGCCTCTTGAGGAGAATCCTCGCGTGAAGCAGATCGCCGGCAAGTCAAGGTTCTACCTCGACAAGGACGGCAAGCCTGCCAGCAAGATGAAGACCTACAACATCAGGGACGGAATATTCGAGGCTGTCGTGGACCGCTTCTACAAGGATGCCTCTTTGGTGGCTTATGGTGAGGAGAACCGTGAGTGGGGCGGCGCTTTCGCTGTTTACAGAGGACTGACAGAGGCGTTGCCGTATCACCGTCTCTTCAACTCTCCGATCGCCGAGGCCGCGATCATCGGAACCGCGATCGGTTACGCCATGTGCGGAGGCCGTGTGATCCCGGAGATCATGTACTGCGACTTCCTCGGCTGCTGCGGAGACGAGATATTCAATCAGCTTCCTAAGTGGCAGGCGATGTCCGGCAACATTTTGAAGATGCCGGTTGTGGTCCGTGTGTCCGTCGGCTCGAAGTACGGTGCCCAGCACTCGCAGGACTGGACCTCGCTGTGCTGCCATATTCCGGGACTCAAGGTCTGCTTCCCTGTCACTCCGTATGACGCCAAGGGTTTGATGAACGCCGCGCTTCAGGGCACCGACCCCGTGATATTCTTTGAAAGCCAGAGGATTTACGACAAGGGTGAGATGTTCCATGAGGGTGGTGTGCCTGAGGAATATTATGAGATCCCGATCGGCGAGCCTGATGTCAAGAGGGCCGGCAAGGATGTGACATTCCTTACGATCGGCGCCACTTTGTACCGTGCCCTTGAGGCCGCTGACATCCTGAAGGAGAAGTATGGAATGGAGGCCGAGGTCATCGACGCCCGCTCCCTCGTTCCGTTCAACTATGAGAAGGTGCTTGAGTCAGTGAGGAAGACCGGCCGCATTGTCATCGCCGGAGATGCCTGCGCCCGCGGCTCCTACCTCAATGACATCGCCGCCAACATCACCGAGATGGCGTTCGACGATCTTGACGCCGCTCCGGTAGTGCTCGGCTCCCGCAACTGGATCACTCCTTGCCATGAGCTTGAGGAAGCGTTCTTCCCTCAGCCGTCCTGGTTCCTGGACGCTATCAACGAGAAGATTGTTCCGTTGAAGGACTATGTTCCTGTAAGCAACCAGACTGCGGCGGAGCAGATCATCAGGGCGAAGAAGGGTGTTTAAAAGGTAACGACCATGCTTACTAAAGCCGTCAGATTATATGGTAAGGAAGACCTTCGTCTCGAGGAGTTCGAGCTCCCCGGGATGAAGGATGACGAGATTCTCGCCAAGGTTGTCAGTGACAGCCTCTGCATGTCTTCCTACAAGTCTTCCCATCAGGGTTCCGACCACAAGAGGGTTCCGGACGACATTGCCGAAAATCCTACGATCATCGGTCACGAGTTCGCCGGAGAGATCATCGAGGTCGGCTCCAGGTGGAAGGATCAGTTCAAGCCGGGGGACAAGTTCTCCATCCAGCCTGCTCTCAACTACGAAGGTGGTCCTGTGGGACTGTTGTCCGCTCCGGGATATTCCTACCGCTATGCCGGAGGTGACGCCACCTACATCATCATCCCTTCCGAGGTGATGGAGATGGGGTGTCTGCTCCCTTACAAGGGTCCGGGATTCTACCCTGCGTCATTGAGCGAGCCTCTTTCCTGCGTCATCGGCGCCATGCACGCCTGCTACCATACTCATTCCGGTTCTTATGTACACCAGATGGAGATCAAGGACGGCGGCAAGATGGCTCTTCTGGCCGGCGTCGGCCCGATGGGTCTCGCGATGATCAACTATGTGCTCCGCCGTGAGGACAGGAAGCCGTCCCTCTTCGTGGTGACGGACATCGACCAGGCCCGCCTTGACCGCGCCGCAGCTCTCTACACCAAGGAGTTCGCCGCCTCGAAGGGGATCGATCTGCGCTATGTGAACACCGGCGCAGTCGAGAATCCTGTCGGGACATTGAAGGAGATTTCCGGAGGCACGGGCTATGACGAGGTCATCGTGATGGCTCCGGTTCCCGCCGTTGTGGAGCAGGGTGATGACATCCTCGGTCAGGACGGCTGTCTGAATTTCTTCTCCGGCCCCGGCCGCTCCGATTTCAAGGCTCCGTTCAACTTCTACAATGTCCACTACGCCTCGACCCACGTGGTCGGCACCAGCGGCGGCAACACGGATGACATGAAGGAGGCCTTGAAGATGATGAGCGAAGGTCTTGACCCGGCAGGTCTCGTGACCCACGTCGGCGGCCTGAACGTTGTCCCCGAGACCACGCTGAACCTCCCGTCGATCAAGGGAGGCAAGAAGCTCATCTACACCCACGTGGAGATGCCTCTTGTCGCCATCACCGACTTTGAGGAAAAAGGCAGGGCCAACCCTGTCTACGCCGAGCTCGACCGCCTCTGCAAGGCTCATAACGGCCTTTGGAACGTCGAGGCCGAGGAATATCTCCTCTCCCACGCCGCCGAGCTGAGCAAGTAGTCTCATCATATAGGGTGTGGCCCGCAAAGAATTTCCCCTTGCCGGATTTTTCACGTTACAAAAATCCGGCAAGGGGAAATTCTTTTGCGGACTGCTGTTTATGGCCGGAAAGGCCGCATAATTGCGCGGAAGTTAGAGACAAAATACGTATCTTTATAGGAATCATTTGTGAACAGTTTCTAAATAACACTAAAAACGAAAGAAATGAGGACGGCAAAATCATTGGCGGCCATTTTGGGTTTGATATTGGTCGGAATCGCGATCGTATCATGCGTAAACGGCGGTAACATGGCTCCGGAATCCCTCAGGTGCGAGTACCAGGAGGGGAATGACATCATCATTGACACGCAGACACCAAGGCTCTCCTGGATAAACAACACCGCACAGTCAGCCTGGCAGATTCTCGTGGCCACCAGCAGGAAAGCCCTCAAGGAAGGCAAGGCGGACATCTGGGATTCGGGAAAGATGGCGGGAAGCGAGTCCCATCTGGTCGCGTATTCTGGACCGGAGATGAGTTCCATGAGTGATTATTGGTGGACTGTCAGGGTCTGGGATGCTGACGGTAAGGTGTCCGCGTGGGCTGAACCGGCTCACTGGACTACCGGAATGTTCAGCGACAGTGACTGGCAGGCTCGGTGGATCGGCGCATCCTGGCAGGATGACAGTGACCTTTCGGCGGACAATTCCGCGCCCATGTTCAGAAAGGAGTTCACTGTCAGAGGTGGTCTTGTCCGCGCGAAGGCCTTTGTCTGTGGCTTGGGCTGGTTCGAGATGTCCGTCAACGGCAGCAAGGTGGGAGATGACTTTTTTGTCCCTGGTCTGACCGACTACACGGTTAGGCCGGCACTTATCACCAATCCGAGAATCCCTCTGGAGCCGGAAGTCACGGCCTACAGAACCCTGTATCTTGCCTATGACATCACCGAAATGCTTGGGAAAGGCGGAAACGTTGTCTCGATGCTTCTGGGGAACGGCTACTTCCATGATGGACTGTTAAACAACATCATAGCCAACTACGGCTACCCGAGATTCATCCTTCAGATGAAACTTGAATATTCAGACGGCAGTACCGAATACGTCTGCTCGGACACCAGTTGGAAAGAAGCGCGTTCTCCGGTTGTGTTCAGCAACCTCTATCAGGGAGAAGTCCATGACGCCAACTTTGAGATTCCAGGATGGCATGAGGTGGGCATGGATGATTCCTCGCTGGGTCATGCCGCCCTTAAGGAGGCACCTCTCGGCAGGCTCACCGCCAACATGGGACCGAAGGACAAAGTCTTGGAAGTTCTGAATCCTGTCTCTTTCGAGAAACTCGGCGACGGCACGTACAAGGTTGATTTCGGCAAGGTCATCTCCGGTTGGGTCAAACTGGACGGAGTCTCGGTCAGCAAGGGCGACACTGTCAGGGTCAATCATCTGTCAGAGTATCCGGCCGGCAGGTGTGAGTATGTCTGTGCATCCGACGGGAAGGTCACGGTCAATCCGAAGTTCACATGGTACGTGTTCAGGGAAGCTGTCATTTCCGGAGTGGATGACCTTGAAGCATCGGAGATTGTGGCCGAATCAGTCGGCAGCGATGTAAGACCTGGCGCCGAATTTGACTGCTCGAATCCTCTGTTCTGTCAGATCGAGAAGATCTGGAGGCAGTCACAGGTTGACAATATGCACGCCGGTGTGGCCTCGGATTGCCCTCATAGGGAAAGACTGCCTTACACTGGAGACGGTGAGGTCGCTATGCCTATGGTTCTTGCCAACTTTGACGCCGCTTCTTTTTACAACAAATGGATCGGTGACGTGAAAGGCAGCCAGAATCCGGAGACGGGTTATGTTCCGAACGGGGCTCCGTGGGAGCCTTGCTGCGGAGGCGGACCTGCCTGGGGAGCCGCCATCTGTGTCATGCCTTGGGAGTTTTACAAACATTACGGAGACAAGGATCTTCTGGCAGGCTGTCTTGGTCAGATGAAGGCGTTTGTGCGCTACTACGACACCTGGCGGACAGAGGACGGAACCTCATCATTCCGCAAGTCGACACCGCAGGGAAATCAGCTCAACTGGTACAACCTCGGTGACTGGGCTCCGCCTTTCGGACTGCCTGAGGATGAGCTTGTCCACACATTCTTCTACTGGCTGTGCGCCGACATCACGGCCAAGACCGCAAAGGTTCTTGGTGAGGAGAAATGTGCGGAAGAGTATTCGGAAAAGGCTGACGGAATCAAGGAAGCGTTCAACAGACGTTACTACAATCCTCAGACAAAGAGCTACGGGGATTTCGGCAGCAATGTCTATGCCCTCTACATGGGTGTTCCTCAGGAGAGGCTTGACGATGTCCGCGCCACGCTTCGCGACGAGCTGATGGTCAAGTACAACGGTCATGTCAATGTCGGGTTCCTCGCACATCGCTTCATCTATGAGACCCTTGCGCTGAACGGGATGAACGATGTGGCGTGGACTCTGCTGAACCAAAAGGATTTCCCGAGTTTCGGGTGGTGGCTTGAGCAGGGGGCGACAACGACATGGGAGCAGTGGAATGGAACCGATTCGCGGAACCATCCTATGTTCGGCGGCGGTCTGGTCTGGTTCTACAAGATGCTGGCCGGAGTTCAGACGGATCCTGATGAGCCTGGTTTCAAACACATTATCATTCGTCCTGTCCCTGTAAGGGAGCTTGAGGATGTCTCCTACACGACCCGGACTCCTTACGGAACACTCGTGTCCAAGGTCAAGGTGAACGGGGAAAGGGTGCGGATGGAAGGCAGGATCCCTTTCGGAACCCGTGCCACGGTCTATGTCCCGAAGAGTACGGAGGCCGCGATCCTCAGACCTCTTGACGACAGCAGCTACGATGTCCATGAGGTCGGTCCCGGGAAGTACTCTTTCTGACCCGGATTCTTACGATGCCGTTTGCTTCAAGTAAGCGTTAAGAAACCTTCTAAAAATAACTTGGTAAAGATTGAGGGGGCAGAAAAAGTTTCCCTTTAGAAAAGGGTTCTTTCCTGCTGTTCACTCCATGTCAATTAATTATCTGATTACTTGCGATTTTGTAAAATATATTTTATAAATTTGTAAAACATAATTTATAAAAATACTATGTACCAAAGGCGACATCTGAATATTCTTAAATCCCGAATGGCTGAGCCACGACGTCGGATGCAGATAGTAATGGGCCCGCGTCAGGTCGGCAAAACCACATTGGTCGGGCAGTTTACGGAAGGAACTTCGGTTCCGTTTGATTTTTTCGCTGCGGATAGTGTCTATCGTTTTGACACTTCATGGATTCCAAGCAAATGGCAGCAGGTGCGCATGCGGATGGATATTCATTCGGAGCAAGAACATATCCTGATCATTGATGAAGTCCAGAAAATCAAAGGTTGGAGCGAGCAGGTGAAGAAGGAATGGGATGAGGATTCAAGAAGTCATCGTAATCTGAAGGTGATTTTGCTCGGATCTTCCCGTCTTCTTTTGCAAAAAGGACTTGAAGAATCCCTTGAGGGGCGCTTTGAAACCATAAAAATGGGCTATTGGGATTGGCAGGAAATGCACGAGGCCTTTGGTTTTTCGATGGATGAATATGTTTACTTTGGTGGATTCCCAGGACTTGCACCGGATATTCAAGATGAAGATAGGTGGCGTAATATTATGGAGGATTCCATAATATCTCCGATTCTGACACGGGATATTCTTGAGATCGAAGAGATCCGCAACCCGGCTCTTCTAAGGCAGGTGTTTGAACTTGCCTGCATCGAATCTGCCAAGGAATTGTCTCTTACAAAGATGCAAGGAACGATGAACAGCGGTACCGTCCCGACAATCAAAAATTATCTTGACATACTCAACAAGTCAATGACAGTACAACCTCTTCAGAACTACTCTTCATCGAGAATTAAGGAGAAGCTGTCTGTCCCCAAAATGCAGGTGTTCAACAATGCGTTCCGCAACAGGTTCGGAACATTCTCTTTCGATGAGGCGCGTATGGATCCGGCAGAGTGGGGACGTCAGGTTGAGTCTGCCGTCGGGGCGCATTTGGCCAACAGGTCGATAGTGGATGACTATGAACTGTTTTATTGGAGAAATGAAAGAAGGCAGGAGTGCGATTATGTCCTGAGAAAAGGGCAGGCGCTAGTTGCCATAGAAGTCAAAAGTGGCAGCGTTGACAAGACCGTTGGCTTTGAAAAATTCAAAGAACAGTTTGCGGACAAGGTCGCTGCCGCATTCATCGTTGGGCCTCAGGCTCTGCCTCTTGAGGATTTTTTCCTAATGGATCTGAAGCCGCTGTTCAAAAGGAAGCCTCCGAAGAACTGCATATTTTAGCCAAGCCCCCGACAGACTGCCTTTGTCGGAAAAAGAGTTATGATGACAAAGGAAGAAGTGGCGGCCAGCCTTATAGAAAAGGAAGTCGCTACTTGCGCTGCGCCTCGTAGTCGGCCTTGACCTGCTCCAGAAGTTTGTCGGCTTTGACGTAGCCGTCTGCGGGGGCTTTCCAGATGATGGCGAAGAGGATCACGCCGACGATGCCGAGGGCGATGGCCACCTCGAAGACCGAGTTCCAGCCGAACTTGTCGGCGAGGGCTCCGAAGACGAGGCCGGAGATGGCGGTGCTGGCGTAGCCGAGGATGCCGGCTATTCCGTTGGCGGAGGAGGCGACACGCTTGGTGGCCTGGTTGGACAGGCATATTCCTATAAGAGCCTGAGGCATGTAGATGAAGAAACTGGCCGTTATGATGAGGGCTACCGACAGGCCGCCCATTTCCTTAGGGGTGAGCCAGAAGAGTATGAAACAGGCTGTTGCGCTGGCAAGGCCGATGAGACAGGTTCTGTGGGCCTTGCTGCCGAAGAACTTGTCAGTAGCCCAGCCTCCGAGAAGGGTTCCCACGATGCCCAGGACCTCTGTGATGCCCACAACGGTGGCTGCCGTCTGGATGCTCAGGCCTCTGTCCTGCGTCAGGAAGGTGGCGCCCCAGTCCAGAATGGTGAAGCGGATGATGTAGATGAAGAAATTGGATGTCGCGAGAATCCAGATGATAGGATTCTTGAACACCATCTCCTTTACGAATCTCTTGTAGGCGAAGTCGGTGAACTCTTTGGGTTCGGTGACCACTTCTTTCACCGGAGCGTTGTCATCGATCTCCTCGGGAGACGGCAGACCCACCGAGGCGGGGGTGTCTTTCAGACCGAACAGAATCAGGAAGGCTCCGGCTATGGCGAGGAGCGCAGGGACGAAGAAGCACCACTGCCAGGCCGAGTAGGAGAAGTGGTTCAGGATGAATGTTCCGCAGAGGAATGCCACAAGGCTGGCACCGATGGAGTGCGAACTGTTCCAGAGGGCCTGCTTTGTGGCAAGTTCGGAAGGCTTGATCCAGTGCGCCATCAGGCTGCCGCATGGAGGGAAACCCATCCCTTGGGTGTAGCCGTTTATCAACCAGAGGCTCCCGATAAAGGCGATCATGCCCATAGTGGCCTTCCCCTCGCCGTCAAGGAAGTTGAACAGGCCGTTCATGTCAGGACTGAAACCTATGAATATATTCACGAGCGCTGAGAGGAAAAGTCCCGCGGCCATCATCTTCTTGCGGCTGACGCGGTCGGCTATGAAGCCGTTGATGAATCTGGAGATGCCGTAGATGATTCCGTGCAGCGTCAGGAACAGTCCGAGCTTGACCTTGCTGATTCCGAGCTCCGACTCCAGGGCCGGCATCGTGATGCTGAAGTTCTTCCTTACGAAATAGAAAAGGGCGTAGCCGATCATCAGGATGATGAGGGTTCTCCATTGCCAGTAATTGTACTTCTTCTTGATAGATTGATCCATTGTTCAGCGTTTTAAAAACGTGGAATGCAAAGGTACAAAAAACGGCATTCTTAATGAAGAAATTGTTATTTTTGCGCAATATGGCGGTGCGGGTCGCCGTGGTTCGGCAAGCTCACCAACCACCGACCGGTCTCTGTGCCTGTCGAAGGGGCGGGACAGTGAAAGAAATTAATTGTTAATGAATATGACAGCAAACTATAACAAGTCTCTCACGCCGGAGCAGAAGGCCAAGCTACGCCGGATCAGGCATCTGGCCTTGGACATGGACGGCACCATCTACATGGAGAACAACGTCTTCCCGTTCACGGTCGAAGTGCTCGATACGATGAAAAGGAACGGGGTGGGATATTCATTCCTGACGAACAACCCGACGAAGTCGGTGGAGGATTACCTCAAGAAACTCGCCGGAATGGGGATACCCGCCGATGAGGGAAATATGTACACGACCCCGATCGCCACGATTGACTTCATAAAGAAGAATTTCCCTGACGTGAAGAAACTCTTCATGTTGGGGACCCCGAGCATGATCGGGCAGTTTGAGAGGGCCGGGTTCATCTCCTGCGCCGACGATCCTGATGACGTTCCGGACATGCTGGTCGTGGCATTCGACACAACGTTGGTATATTCACGTCTCTGTAGAGCCACCTGGTGGGCGAAGCAGGGCATTCCTTATGTGGCGACGAACCCGGACTGGGTCTGCCCGACCGACGCGAGGACCGTTCTGGTGGACTGCGGCTCGCTCCAGAAGTGCATCGAGGCGGCTTCAGGCAGAAGGCCGGACAAGGTGATGGGCAAGCCGGATCCTACGATGCTCGACGGCATCCGCGACCGCAACGGCTTGAAGGCCGACGAGATAGCGATGGTCGGCGACCGGATCTACACGGACATCGCGATGGGACACAACGCCGGTGCCGTCAGCGTGCTGGTGCTTTCCGGGGAGACGACCCTTGAGACTGCCCTGAAGGTGGCCGAGGAGGCGCGGGCTAATCCTCATCCGGAGCATTATCCGGCAGACTTCATTGTCCGCGACCTCAAGGAACTCGGCGACATGATCCTCGAAAGCCACAAAGACTGAATCCCGATGAAAGTGCTTTTCATCCACGGACTCGCCTCGTCCGGAGCCTACAAGATGGCGTCTTCCCTGCGGATTCTCCTGAAGGGGAGTGAGGTCATCGCTCCGGATGTCCCCATCGACCCGCGTGAGGCCCTGGATCTTCTTGAAGGAATATGTCGGAACGAGCGGCCTGACCTCATTGTGGGCCTGTCCCTAGGCGGATTCTGGGCGCAGAAGCTCCGCGGCTACCGGAAGATCCTCGTCAACCCCGACTTCCACATCTCCCGTCTCCTCCGCACGATGACGGGGGAGCGTGAATATCTTTCCCCGCGCCGCGACGGAGCCACCACGTTCACCGTCACCGAAGCGCTGTGTGATGAATATGCCGGTTTGGAAGCCGCTGAATTCGATGGACTTACTTTGGAGGAAATCGCTTTGACCACCGGAATGTTCGCCGACCGTGACGAGATGGTCAACTGCAAGGACGAGTTCGAGGCTTTTTACCCCGGCCGGTCGCGTTCGTACTCCGGAACCCACCTCCCGAATTATCCGGAGATCAAGAAATATATCCTGCCAGTAATCGACCATGAAGTATCTGATAAATAACTCCACCGACCCGTATTTCAACCTCGCGTTCGACGAGTATTGCCTTGAGAACATCCCGTCCGGGGAGCCGTACTTCTTCCTCTGGAGGAACCGTCCGTCCGTGATCATCGGCCTGAATCAGAACGCCTACAGCGAGGTGAACCTGGACTACCTCAATGCTCACGGAATCACTCTGGCCCGACGTGTCACCGGTGGCGGAGCCGTCTATCATGACCTCCAGAACATGAACTACACGATCATCGGCAGGAATCCGTCCCCGCAGCCTATGGTGGACGCCCTGCGCAGCCTTGGCGTTCCAGCCGAGCAGACAGGCCGCAACGACATATTCGTTGAGGGAAGAAAGGTCTCCGGCTACGCCCGCCGCGTCTCCCACAATCAGGAGATCATCCACGGCACTCTGATGTATGACGTTGACCTTGACACTCTTGTCAAGGTTCTGGACACCCCGGCCTCGAAGATGCAGGCCAAAGGAATATCTTCGGTCAAGAGCCGTGTGGCGAACCTTAAGGAGTACCTTCCCCAGTTCAAGTCTTTGGACGAGCTTCAGGCCCGGCTTCAGGAAATCCTTTCCGCCGGAGACGGTCGGATGCTCCTTTCGGACGAGCAGATCGCCGAGGTCCGCAAGCAGGCCGATGAGAAGTTCTCCACCTGGGACTTCATCTACGGCCACTCCCACGAAGCCGGTTTCCGCTGCAAGGCGAAACTCGCCTGCGGCACAGTCGAGGCCAGTCTCCGTGTGGACCGCGGCCTCATCACCCGCCTCGATTTCACCGGAGACTTCCTCTTCGACACCCCAGCCGACGACCTCGCCTCCAAGATGATCGGCCTCCGCTACGATCCTGCGGTCATCAAGCCCTTCCTCGCCGCCCGGCCCGTCGCCTCCTACTTCCGCGGCGCCACCGCAGACGAGATCGCCTCACTGCTCTTCAAGCTGGCCGCCGAGTAATCCTGCAACCCATCTTATTGGCGACTAATATCATACAATCACTACAGCCGGCATTCATTTGTACCTTTACGGCAGCAAAATCATCCAAAAATGCTACTGCCATCTTCCGTATGTCCCTCTCCGGCAACGTTGTGAAGGGTTTTCGTTGCCAGAGGGGGATAATTGTGGGTTATGGATGAAAAAAAGGGCGAAAAATGTTTCCCTCGGAGGCAAAGGTGGCGCTCGGTGAATATGTCTGGATGTGGAAGGCATAGACTATGGTTGGGAAGAGTACGCAAAGCGATGGATTTGCATGAAAAGTATTATATTTGGCCCAACACTAAGAAGCTGTTTTGATTTGTTTGAAGGTTTCTAAAAATAAAGCCAGATGGAGTCTTTAAGATTATCACTTGTCGCGGCCTTGTCGTTAACGGCTGTCTCATTCCATGCAAAGGCCGGGGAATGGATCCGGATCAACCAGGTGGGGTATCTTCCGGATGCCTCCAAGGTCGCGGTATATGTCAGCAATGACAAGGACCCACATGCGATCGCCTCGTTCTCTGTCGTGGACGCATCCACAGGAAAGGCTGTGTATGTCTCGAAACCAGACGATGTCAAGTCCACCGGGGCGCTGGGTGAACTCAAAACAACGGTAAGACTTGATTTTTCCGCGCTCACGGCGGAAGGCGACTATTTCATCGTGGCTGGTGGAGCGAAATCCTCCGAGGTCAGGATCAGCGCCGGAGCTTACGATGGGGCCGCTGACTTTGTCCTTAATTACATGCGTCAGCAGAGATGCGGTTGGAATCCTTTCATGAAGGACAGCTGCCACGTCAATGATGGCTACATCCGTTACCATCCTACAAAGGAGGGACAGCGGATTGACGTGCGCGGAGGATGGCATGACGCTTCGGACTGCCTTCAGTACACGACAACTTCGGCCAACGCCATCTATCAGATGATGTTCGCCTACCAGAGCAACCCCGAGGCTTTCGGGGACGAGCATCTTGCCGACGGGACTCCTGGCAGGAACGGAATCCCGGACATCATTGATGAGATTTACTGGGGCTTGGACTGGCTCGACAGGATGAATCCTGAGCCGGGTGAGTTCTACAACCAGATAGCTGACGACCGGGACCACATGGGAATGCGCGAGCCGGCGAAAGACCAAGCTGATTATGGCTGGGGCAAGAACAACGGCCGCCCAGTCTATTTTGTCTCGGGTGAGCCACAGCAAAGGTACAAGTTCACCAACGCCACCACCGGAACATCGAGCACTGTAGGTAAATTCGCATCTGATTTCGCTCTTGGATCGAAGATTCTCGCTCCGTTCTATCCTGAGTTCGCCGCCAGGATAGGGGCGAAGGCCGCCGGGGCGTATCAGCTTGGAATTGACAAGCCGGGAGTCTGCCAGACGGCTTCGGTTGTCTCACCTTACATCTATGAGGAGGACAACTGGGTCGATGACATGGAGCTTGCGGCGATGGAATTGTACCACAGCACAGGAGATGCGAAGTATCTTTTTCAGGCCATTGAATATGCCAGAAGGGAGCCGGTGACCCCTTGGATGGGCGCTGACAGCGCAAGACACTACCAGTGGTATCCGTTCATGAACATGGGACACTATCATCTTGCAAAAGAAGGGAATGCCCGGGTCTCTTCGGAGTTCATCCGCAACCTCAGATCCGGAATCCAGAGGACGTTCGAGAAGGCTGACGGAACTCCGTTCCTTTATGGAATCCCGTCTATCTGGTGTTCCAACAATCTCACTACGGCCATGCTGACTCAGTGCATTCTCTATCGTCAGCTCACCGGAGACGAGACCTACAAAGAAATGGAAGGCGCGCTCAGGGATTGGCTGCTGGGTTGCAACCCTTGGGGAGTCTGCATGATCGTGCAGATGCCTGGAGCTGAAGTTTACCCTACCCAGCCGCACTCGTTCATCGTGAACCTCCATCTTGGCAACACTACCGGAGGCCTTGTTGACGGTCCTGTCTATAGTACCATTTTCTCCAGCCTGAAGGGCGTGAACATGGAAGGAGGAGTGAACTATATGGATGTTCAGCCTGACGTGATGGTCTATCACGACAGTACCCATGACTATTCCACGAATGAGCCTACAATGGACGGAACCGCGTCGCTGACATTTCCGTTCTCCGCCTACGAGATGGAGGGTGCGACCCTCAAGGGAATGAGGAAGGACAAGAACGGGGTCGTTTACAGAGTCAACGCTGGCGAAAAGAAGGTCTATCTTGTCTTCACGGCTCACTTCAGCTCGGATGACAAAGGCCGTTTTGAGAATTTTGATGGTGTCACCCCTGTGCTTAATACTCTTAAGGCCAAAGGAGTGAAGGGTTCTTTCTTCCCTACGGGCGAGTGCTTCAGGCAAGCAAGGTACAAGGCTCCGATCAAAAGGATCATCAAGGAAGGGCACTATCTTTCGGGACATTCGGACAAGCATCTGCTGCTTTGCGAGGGTCGAAGAAATTTGGTGACCACCGATTCCCTTGTCCGGGACATCCGCGACATGGAGGCTGAACTTGAGCGTTTCGGACTGGAGAAAGACCAGTTCAGATGGATGATCCCTCCTTACGAGACATGCAACGAGTCTTCCGCCTATGTCCTCAAAGGACTCGGCTACAAACTGGTGAACCCTACCTCCGGACTTGTCACCGGACTTGACTGGGCCGCCAGGGGAGAGGCCGGCTACACAAGCGCGGAGACCTTGGTTCAGAACATCTGGGACTTTGACGACAAATATGGCCTCAACGGAGCTGTCATCCTCGTCCATGCGATGAACTACCCGGGCAGGACAAAGGAGGATCGGGTATATTCCCATCTCGGAGAGATCATTGACGGGCTTTGCGCGCGGGGATATTCCTTCGGTACCTTCAAGGAACTCTGACGTTCAGACATTATGGCGCTGATGGCGATAGACCTGGGTGGTACCAAGGCGCTTTGGAGCTGTCTTCGACTATCTGGTGCCCTATACCGGCTATGTCAAGAACATGGTGTCAGATGATGACGGCTCAAGCGGATATTTTGACCTTGTGGCACTTAGAAGCTGTTTTGATTTGTTTGAAATGTTCTTTGAGGTGAAAAATCTTCATCT